>JBCAZB010000038.1:0-12611 GCA_038533315.1 Pseudomonadota bacterium
GTCAACAGAAACTTGAGTAAACGGTATTCTTTCGGCCCAAGCGAGATTTCCTGATCGGCGGCAAAAACGCGATGACCAACGGCGTCGATTTTTAGATTCCCCGCCGCATGTACCTCGCCGACCGCCGAAGTAGAACGACGCAGAACCGCCTGTATACGGGATAACAGCTCGCGTGAAGAGAACGGCTTGGTCATGTAGTCATCCGCGCCACTGTCGAGCCCGCGGACTTTATCCTGCTCTTCTGCACGAGCCGTCAACATGATGATGGCCAGGTCTTCATGCTGACTGTCGCGCCGCAAATAGCGAGTTAATTCGAGCCCGCTCATGTCCGGCAGCATCCAGTCGATGATCGCGAGATCCGCGCCCTGGTCAGCCAGCATTTTGCGCGCTGAATCACAGTCCGCCGCTTGCATGACATCGTATCCGGCGCGCTGCAAATGAAAACTGACCATATCACTGATGGCACTCTCGTCCTCGACGATCAAAATTCGGGCACTGCTCATGCTGTCATCCGTCTGTCACGTTTCGCCAGTATTACAAGCGCGGCACGTTACATTCATGTTACAGGGCATGCCGCCAGCGACCAAACACCCTGCGCAGCTAATCGCGTCGTCGTTAGCCCACCCAAAGCGGGCGGCGTGAATCGTCAGCCTGCGAGGCAACGGGCGTGATCTGTTGCCGGCTTGACGGCGTGGACTCAACCGGATCGGTGCGCCACCTGATTGCGCAGGTAGACTGCACTCGCTTCCTCTGCACCACACCACTGGTCCGGCGGTGTCGCAGCTGCGATCTGCAATAGGCTGCCAGCGTTCGGGGACACCGCACCCAGTACGACGCCGGCATGGTCGCTGGCGCGAGCGGCCAGCGCCGCCATCGCCTGCCATGCGTCGCCGACCAGCGTGTCGCCGTCGTCGATCACGATCTGCTCGGGCGCGAGCAATGTGTCGCTGCGCAGCGCTGTCACAACACCGTCTTCCCCAAGCGCATAGCGACCTGCATAAACTTCCCGGAGACGCGCATCCTGCGCGATAAGCAGCGGCGCGGGCTGCCGCGAGAGACCCGCGGCCTGCTGCGCCATGATGCGCAACGACGATACACCGAGCACCGGCACGTCGATGCCGGCTGCAAGACCTTGCGCCAACGCCACAGCAATACGTACACCGGTGAACGAACCCGGACCTCGACCGAAAGCGACGCGAGTAACCGCGCTTAGTTCGATCGCCGCTGACCGCAACACGCGCTCCAGCTGACCCATGATTTGGCTCGCATGCGCACGCGGCTCATCGATCTCATCAACATGTATCTGCCCGTCAACGGATACACCAACCGCGCACATCGTCGTGGAAGTTTCTAGCGCCAGAGTCACTTCGGTCACGCGCTTTGCTCCTCTGCCAACCTATCAGTGAAGCGTTGGAGAAAATCACTCGCCTCCGCGGTTGTCGTGACAAGCGGCATCGGCGCCAACGCTTGGATAAAAACCTTGCCATAGCCTTTGCTATGCAGACGCGGATCGCCAATAGCAATGACGCCATAGTCTTCACTATCACGCAGGAGTCGCCCTACGCCCTGCTTCAGTGCCAACACCGCCTGCGGAAGCTGATGCTCCATAAACGGATTGCGTCCTTCGTTCCTAAGCCATGCGATGCGTGCCACCAACAGCGGATCATCCGGTGCGGCAAACGGCAACTTGTCGATTACGACGACGGACAAAGCGCCACCGCGTACATCGACGCCCTCCCAAAACGTACCAGTCGCGAGCAACACTGCGTTACCGTCTGCGCGAAATGCTCGCAGTAGTTGATCGCGCGGCGCATCGCCTTGTACGTAGAGCGGTCGGTCTGCCAGCAGGTGTGGGCGGTCGGAAAACCAACGCGCACTCTCGTTGAGCGCACGATAACTCGTGTGCAACACGAAGACTCCACCTGTTGTATGGGCCAGCAGGGGCATGGTCGCTTCGAGCAGTGCAGCCGTGTAACCCGGTACTGCAGGCTGCGGCAAATCACGCGGTACGAACAGGCGACCGCGATTAGCGAGATCGAAAGGCGTGCCGAAACGGAGACATCGTGCATCGTTGATTCCGAGCCGATCCGTAAAGTGTGTGAAGTCCTCGCCAATAGCAAGTGTCGCCGATGTCATAACCCAGGCCGCTTCGGTCATGTCAATCGCAGCTCGCATCCGTGCGGAGACATCCAACGGCGTCATATTGACGCGTAGCCCGCGAGATGAGACGTCGATCCAGCGCAGACCCTCACGGTCATCTTCCGCACTGGCGATGCTCAGGCGATCGAACAATCGCACGAGGCGCTCCAACAACTGGTCGCCGACAGCGTCCAGATCGGGCATCGCATCCAGCTGCCCGATTAGTTTTTGAATCGTTTCGCGCAGCGCCAGTAATTGTTCGTTGACGCCAACAAGCCCGGTGAGTTCATGACGCCCCAGTTCACCGGGCGCCTGCTCACGCAGTTTCAGCACAGCCGTTCTTGCCGATTGCAACGCATCGACGAACGGTGGCCCCCCAACTGCCCTTAAGCTGACATCCAGCTCATCGAACACGTCATTCAACTGCCGGGCGGAAACACTGACTCCGAAAAACTGCAGCGCAATATCGGGCAGCTGATGCGCCTCGTCGATTACAAATGCGTCCGCTTCTGGAAGGAACTCAACAAAGCCTCCTTCGCGAAAGGCCAGATCAGCCAACAGCAGATGGTGATTAACGACAACAAGATCCGCTTTTTGTGCGCGTCGGCGTGCCTTGACCACATAGCAGTCTTCGTAAAACGGACACTGCTGGCCCAGACAATTGTCTGCCGTCGAGGTCACCCGCGACCAGACACCTGCGTCCTCTGCAATCCCGGACACCTCTGCTCGATCACCGCTGTCAGTTGTATCGCGCCAAGCACGCAATACCGATGCCTCCTGACTCGTCAACGCCGCAGCGTCGCGCAGACTGGTGTCGAGTCGTTGCAAGCACAGGTAGTTTGCACGTCCTTTAAGCAACGCTGTGCTGACAGGCCTGCCCACAGCAGCCGCAATGGTCGGCAGATCACGATGATAAAGCTGGTCCTGCAACGCGCGGGTGCCGGTCGATACGATAGTCCTTGCGCCGCTCAACAAGGCGGGCAGCAGATAGGCGAAGGTCTTGCCAGTCCCGGTGCCGGCCTCGACAACCAGGTGCTCGGTCTGTTCCAGCGCATCGGCAACGGCGGTCGCCATCAGGCGCTGAGACGCTCGCGGCGTGTAGCCATCAATGGCCGCAGCGACGGCGCCGTCCTCGGCCAGAATGTCATCAAAATCAAGCATCCGCGCATGATACCGCGGATGGTCAGATTAACGCCCGCGGATTCTGCCGGTGATCGCCTTTAACGTCTGTTGATCCGCCTTTATCGTGATGTTCAGGTACGGGCCCACCGCGGTATATCGTGCGCGTTCGAAGTCCTCGTCACGGAAGCCGAGCACGTTATAGCCAAACGACAGCCAGACGTTGTCACGCGGATTAAAGCCGATTTCCGCGCCGAGGCCATAGTCGATCGTACCCGCTTCCCAGGAGTGCAACGCACTACCGCGCAACGCGTACTCCCAGCGCGGCCGGAATTGACGTCGATAGTCCACGCCGATCAGATCTGTAAAGCCGCTGTACTCGGTGCCGTCAAACTCGGTACGAACGTATTTGGCGCCATACTGCAGTGCCAACTCAGACCCGGGGCCAAGACGGCGCACGGCGTTGAAGTTGTTCACAAGGCGGATGTTTTCGAGACGCGACTCCGCGCTGATGGTCTCGTCCGTTATGATGTCCAACCGATCGAGGAACGACCACTTCCGATCGGCCTTGCGATAAGCCCAGCCGAAGCGGATATCTGCGCGAGACTCTTCGCTGGCAGCGGCGTTGCGTTCGCTATTCAGATACTGCACACCGGCCGATAGTGCGTGACCGGCCACCGGCTCACGGAACCATCCCGCAACGATGGTATCGCGTGTCTCATCGTCCGCGTTGCGATGCTCGATTCGCGAATTCATCGACCAAAAATCCGATTGATACAATGCGCCAACGTAACCAGCCACAAAATCGCTGCGTAAGCTACCGGAGGCCAATTCGCGGTCATCATCAAACACAACCGCATCGACGTCCGTCAGTGTGTTGCTGTGATCAACGCCGACATCAACAGTCCAGCGCTCCGAAATCTGCCAGCCTTGCACGAAGCCTAGATTCGCGAACAAGCGCGGACCGAATTCAGTGATCTGGTTATCGAGTGTGGTCGTAAACTGCGCACGTTGCCAAGGGGTCGCACGCAGGCCGAGACGGCTGGTCTGAGCATCGATATTCTCGCCCTGAGCAAACTCGTGCTCAGCAAATAGGATAGCCTTGCCAAGGTTTAGATCAGCACCCACCAGCGTTCTCGCCGGGAAATCCAGACTGGCGTCGTTGTTGCTAAGCGCTTGCTCTGTGGTCAGTCGCAAGGTCAGCTTGTTGCCGAACAATTGGCGACTAACACCGGCGCGCAACAGCTGCGACTCACGCTCTTCGCCGTCGGTCGTCTCATCACGTACCGATGAGACTCCGAGGAATGCAGAGTGGCGATCAGCCTCGTAGCGAACCTCCGCTTCGGCCAGCTGTCGTTCGTTACCGTTGTCGAGGTTTTCCTGATAGCCCAGCGTCGACTGTATGAACCAACGCTCTGCCAGTTGCCAACGTGCCTCCAGCATAGAATTTTGTATCCCGACCTGGTTAGCCGCTTGCTGACCCAGACCGAAACCGGAATCGCTGAGCTCGTGTACCAGCCGCGCGTCGAGATCACCAGACCGATGTTCAAGCGCTACCTTGTACGCGTAGCCGGACGTCGTCGCGTTCAAATCGGCAGTATCCGTATCCGCATATTCAGCACGCAACAGCGTTTCGTCCGTCATTTGCCAGCGGAAATCAACACCCACCATTTGATTTGCATCGACGACGTTGTTCTCGCGCACCATCGTGGCACCGATTTCAACATCACCATCCGCAAAGCGCAGCGCGGCACGACCACCCGCTACGATGTCATCCTCCGCGGCATTTCGCGACTCGTATTCTGCGACGATCACGAGCGGGTTCAGGTTCTGATCGCGGCTCGGTACCGGTCGCTTGAAGAACAGCGTGCCGGCGAAATAATCGATGTCGTAGTCGACAAATCGCGTCAGTCGCTGCGTCTCGAGGACTTGCGAGGCATTGAAACGATCGCGTGTTTCAATCCGAATACTGTCGCTGTTGATCAAGATATCCTGGCTGCTCAATCGGTAGAGACCCGAGGTGCCGTCGCCTGGGATATCATCGCGCTGGAATGACTGATCGGACTCCGCTGCGAATACGTTGTAGGTGGCGCGCTTGCCGATGTATTGCGACTGAACACCGTTAAAGCGACGCTCATAACGCGCGAGTTCAGCTACCGACAGGCCGGTATTAAAGTCACCAAACAACGCGCTGAATTGACCGCGCTCAAGCTTGACGTAGAGCTTGCGTTGACTGGCCGCCTCGAAACGACTCTCGGTACCGTCGCCGTACAACGTGTAGTACTCGTCGGGAATGATCTCGGTGTCGAAGCGATCGCGGTCATTCGCATTGCCTCGCGTGTCATACGCGAGGGTCAGCAGGTACTCGCCCTTGATCCGACCCTTAGCGAAGAATGCGACGCGGCCATCTTGATAAAAGTCTTCTTCGACACCGGCCGCCTGCGCTGCGACTGCATTGTCGTTCAACGTGTTGTATCCGACCGTGCCCTCAGCAAATCCCACCAAAATCCAATCGCGCGGCTCAGGCTTCAGATAGACCCGAAGTTCCTGTTCACGCTGGTTCTGGAACTTCAGCCGCAGCGTCACTTCACCTGCGCGAATCGTCGGCTCCAACTCGATGTAAGCCATGCCATCCGGGCCGACACGATAAAACGGGCTACGCTGATTGATCGCGACCAGTCGATTCTCACGCTCTTGCGCCACCTCAAACCAGGCACGGTATGGTGCATCGATCGAGAAATCGCCAATCGACGCAGCGCGCGCAGGTTGGCCGTCGCCATCGAACAATCTGACGGCAAGTACCGGGCGTTTACGTCCGTCGGCAACCAATCGAGATTCCTTCTCCACGAGCTCGCCACGAATCGGCTGACCCGCGTAGTGGATCGTGCGACGCAAGACTTCAATGACGTTGCCATCTTCAGCGAGGATCGTCGCCTGCAATAGATTATCGCCATCACGAAGATCGACACCACGCCAGCGACTACCGATCAATGTGCCGGCCGCGTTTTCTTCGGCACCATCAAAATTGAGACCACTAACGGGTTTTCCATTAAGGCTCAACTCGACACGCGTGCCGCGCGTGTGGGCAACGAGAATACTGGTACTTGGAATCGCCGGCAGGTAGTCGGCGGTCGGCGTCACAATCGCATTCGCGACCGGCAGTGTGTTCACTTCGACAGTCTTGGCGATCACATCCTGTTCAGCCACCGCGTTAATTTCTGCGATCTTCTGGTCCAGCGGATCAACGGACGCACCAGGGCCCGGCGTGGCGGCCGTCGTGCCGACACTCAGCTCACCACTCTCGGCCTGTGTGACTTCAATAGCTGACTGTCGGCCGGGTCGAATGCCGTTCATCACCAACTCAACGCGGCGGTTACGCCGTTTCCCGGCAGCCGAATTGTTAACTGCGATAGGTTGATCAGCCCCGCGTCCGACAGTCCTTGTGCCGCCCTGCTTCACCGCCAGCCGGCTTGCCAAATAGGCTACTGCAGATTCGGCACGCGCTTTCGACAGCGCGTAGTTATCCGCGAACTTATCGCGATTACGCGCAGCGATTCGGTCGGCATCCGTGTGGCCGACCGCGCTGATTTCAATGTTATAGACCCCTTGCCACTCGCTGATGAGCTGATCGAGCGTTGCACGATCAGAATCGGAGAGCTCTGCCGACAGTACGTCAAAGTTTAATGACAGCACATAGTCAGCATTTTCGGTGGTTGCCGCTTCTCGCAGCATGCGTGACTCGCCGACCGGTGTCCTCTGATTGCGCGCCGCTGGCGTATTAAAGTTGGTTACCGCTTTGGTTAACAATTCACCGGCGTATAGCGGGTCGATCGCAGCACTGAATTCGATCACATCCTGCCAATCGCCATTGCGATCACCCGTGACAAAAACCACAGCGTTGCCAGTGGCGCGCGGACTACTGATGCGTCGACCATTCATCCGTGCACTATCGCTAATCAACTTGGCCGCATCCGGCAACAGCACCGTGGTGCTTACCCCGCTTAGATCGACCTTACCGCTGCCAGATACCGTCAACGTGTAGTCGATCGTATCAGCGTTGCGTCCACTCACGTTGCGCAGTGTTAACGCAACCGCACCGACGTCCGGTGCCTTCCGCTTCAAATAGAAATCCGCGCGCTGCACGAGACCCGGTTGCAAATCGACCCACTGCGAATCTGCGCGCCCGCCAAAACGCAGAGCAGCATCGCAGGGAGCGAGTTCGAGCCATTCCGGAATAGTCAGTTGATCAATCTGTACGGTGTGTCGACCAGGCTGCAATCCCTCGAGATGGAACCGACCACCCGCGTCACTAACAGCAAAGCGACCGTCCTCAAGATAGACTCGCACGCCTTCAACTCCGGCGTCTTCAGCGAACATCTCCTGCTCGCACGAAGCTTCCAGTACGCGGCCAATTATGGTCGAGCGACTGCGGAATAAATCCTCACGCAATCGAATGGTCGACAGCGCCTGATTAGAAGCGACACCCATATCTGCGGTAGCCAATGCACTATTCGTCGCCTGACGACCGCGCGCTCCACCGGTCACTTCCATCACGTAGGACAGAGTGATAGCGCCACTAGGTGGCAAGTCCGCCAAACTGAATTCGAAGGTACCAGCGTCACTCACAAATACGGGGTCAGCGATGTTGGTATCACCCAGTCGCGCAGAGCCTGTTACAAACCGGAAACCTGCCGGCGGCGTATCCTGTACGACGATTCCCGTCGCCGGTACACGATCCGAACTATTCTGTAGACGCAACTCGTAGCGTACGAAGTCACCGATCGCCGCGCTAGCTGCGCGCGTCGACTTACTCAAAAAGAGACCACCGTCGAAGGGGTCGAGCGGCACATCGACCAGACTAGCCGGCCCTGCCTGGCCTTGGTTGAAGACGCCGCCAAACGACGCATCTTCAATAGTAAACGGAGCACCGGGCAGACCTGCAATCTCAGCTGCCGTGCGGTTAGAAGGCGCAATAAAGTTGGCGGGCGCGACAATTTGCAGTCGATAGTCGCCCGCGGGCAGCACTGGGAATCGGTAACCACCGGCCGGTACGTCATAGACAATTCCGGAGGCGTCGGTCGCGGTCGTGCCACTCACGACAGTGGCAGGATAGGCGCTAACACCGTCGTTACCAAATACGGTTGCTGGCTGGCCTGTCGCGACGTCGATAATCGTGATTGTTGCGCCATCGATGGGTTGGCCGGTCGTCGAATCAAAAACAATCGACAGTGGCTCGATCAATGCCAACGCCTGACTCGTATCGCCGGCATCTGCCGAATCGACATAGCTCGCATTGATCGTGCTGTCCGGCGACCCTTCCAGCACACAACTGTTGGCAGACACCGTGGCATCCGCCAATGGGACAAAGCCCGTGAAGATGCCTGTGTTGACATCCGTCTCTAGTAGCGACAGCGTCTCACTATCGCCTGATTCTGCGTTGGTGACGACAACGTCAACCCGTTCGCGCACACTCGGGTCGAGGTTCTGGTCGCCGTCCACGACACGAATCAATGCCGTTTCATTATCGTTATAAAGCGCGGTCTCTTGCGTCACCTGCACGTCGTCGAGGTTTAGCGGTTGACCGTCGAATCCAAGCGGTGGCGCCAAGTCTTGCAGGACGCCATTCAATGCACACAGCGTCACACCGAGTCTTTCGTTCGCCGAACCCGTTTGTGCTGCCAAGCGGGTGAGCTGCGTCGTCGACGGTGTCCGCCCAAACACTGTCGTTGTACTGACCGTGTTCGACGTGATTGCCACGGCGATGCCTAAATCCGTCTCGAATTGTGCTTGTGCCTGGTTCTCGATCAGCGTGCCGGGCGGTGTTGTTTGTGCAAACGCGCTCGACATACCGATCAATAAGACAGCTACCGATAGCAACACAGAAGAAACCGGGGAGCGGCGTAACACCACTCCCCGGCCTTTTCCGGAAACTACCAACGGTAGCGTAGTTTTCGCGCGCACAGGATCCATACCCGGGCGAGCCACCCGAGCAAGACCTTGGGTCAGCGTGGCGAAACACGCTGACAAACGCTGCGAAAACGGTACTGACATCTTAGTTGATCGTGACCTGGAAGCTCACAACCAACGTGTTGTCGACGCCAGCGTTGGTACCCAGAGTTGCCCCCAGATCCGCTTCCAGCGTCGCGCCCGTCAGACCACAGTTATCAGCATCTGCGTCACCCGCATCTGCTGTACAGAACGATGTTGCGCCTGCCAGCGTGAACTGGATGTCAGAAGCACCACTGTTGTACTGGCCGAGCGCCAGTGTCAGGGCAGCGTCCAGAACGTCAGTGACACCAACGGCTGTCGCGTCGACGGCACCTGTGTTCACGACCGTGATCGTGTACTCGACAATCGCGCCCGGAATATGCAACGGATCCGTGGTCCCGTTGATCGGATCGCTGATGATCGTCTCAGCCTTCGTAACAGACAGCGCTGCTGAAGATACCTGATAACCATCGTTGTCGGTTTCTGCACCGTCGTTGTCCGCGTCAGCGAAGACAACATCAACACCGGTGGTATCACCGCCAGTGGTTGCCGTCACAATGGTGGCACCGCTGGTACCCGCCTCTGCGGTCGTCGCCGTGAGGCTGACGTTCGAGAAGTCACCGTTGGTCGCGCCAATCGGGACGTCTGCGACGACAAAGACAAGAATCGAGTCATCGTCTGCGAGACTATCGACGAACGGTTGGTCACCCGGTGTAAAGTCACCGCTGCCATCCGTATCGGCAAAAGCACGCAGGTTGTTGACCTGACTGTTGTCAGCATTGCCATGCACATCCACACCATCTGCGAGGTTCGCTGCTGACAGCGCGTAACCCTGAGTCAGGTTACCCGTGTTGGTCAGCAAGAACGTAGCGACGGCGTCCGTTTGTCCCGGGTTAACGGGAGTCGGCGCACCGCCCTGTTCTACCAGCGTCAAGTTGACACGGTTATCGACGAGGAACGTCGTGTCTCCACCATTGCCAGCGCCGGGTGTACTGTTACCCGTTGGTGACGATTCGATCGCCGTCTGATCAATACCACCGACCTGATAGTCGACGGTAGCGCGGTTGAGAATGGACGTGCCTGCTTCGGTACCAACAGCCATGGCTGACCCCGATGCAAAGACGCCCATTACCGCGAGGCCGGCTGCGGCTAACGCAGTCTGCCTCAAGTTTGCGAATTTCATTTCCGCTACTCCTGGTTGTCATTCCAAAAAAATCACAAAGCTCGCTCAATTCATGCTGCGGCGCTTTGCCACTCCGCAACACTCCCTTTTTTTATGCTTAGCCTGGAAATCCTTGACCAGGAGATGGGGGGGGGGGTTCGCCCCCGAAGAACTAGTTTAGACGTGCGCGGAAGCGCGCGAAGCCACGAGATCCTGGCGCCAAAGCATCGGTTAACACCCAACGGATATGCGTTAGATCTTCAACCGAAGCCGCACGTTCAGCACCCTCATTCGCCACCGTCAGATTCGATAACGCGTCGAACGTCTTGCCACCGTCAACCGAAAAACTGACATCGGCGCCCGGTGCGAATGCAGACTCAGGCACGTAGCTCAGTTCGGAAGAAATCGGATTGGTAATCGTCACGTTCTCCACAGCCTGGTCGGCGACATTGGTGTAAGTGACGGTGTAGATGACGACATCGCCGGGAAACACTTTTTCCACCGGCACGAGTTCGACGCGCTCATCGCCATTATCGGCGACGGTCACCTGCTCTTTCTCAACCACGGTTTGCAGCTGGATCTTGCCTTCCTGAGCCCAGGCAGTTGCATTCGCCAAAGCTGCCACCAGCAGAAGGCCTGTCGTAAACCATTTATTCATTGCATCGCTCCTGTCGTAATGTGAGTTGGCAGCATCGTTAGTCGATCAGCACCTCGAAGCCGATCGTCTGCAAACCATCGGCTGCGGCAATGTCACCAAGTGTCACAGTGATGCTCGGCGTACCGGCATCATCAAACTGCCCAACATCCCCGTCAGCGGCATCGGTCAATGCGACGCCATTTAAGGTTAGGCTGTCGGGCACATAAGTAGTGTTGGTTGGAATCGGGTCATTAACTACCAGCGCAGTCGCGGTGCCGGTGCCACTGACCTCCAACGTAATCTGATAAGAAATGGTCGCACCCGGTACCGGCTGATCGCCGCCGTTGGGATCAGAGACGGTGGCCGACTTGTTAAACGCAACCGCCACATCCGAGACGATGTATTCGCCGGATGCACTTGCCGTAGCGCCGGTGCTGCCGATTACGGCATCGACGCCGTTTGTGCCAGCACCTGGGATGACCGTGCCGGGCGTGCCCGACCCAGTATTCGCCGTTGCGGTTAGTGCACTGCGACCAATATCGCCGTTAGCGAGTCCAGCGGGGATATCGTTGACAACGATGACCGTGACCGATTGATCCGCATCCAGCAGCGGATCATTCGTACCTGGCACATAGGCCTCATCCGCAGGCGTCAGATCGCCGCTGTCATCGCTATCGAAAAAAGCGAACGGTGTTGCCGCGACTGGATCGAAATCGTCTGCCGCGTCTGTGTTGTCGACTGCCAGTGTAAATGTCTCCGGACCATTACCGGTGTTGGTCACGGTAAAAACCAGCGGCGCGTTGGTGTCGCCGGGAGATACCGCAACCTGTGGGCTTTGCAGAACGGCCACAACGTTCAGCGTTTCTGCGACGGTGATGGTCACCGTATTTGAAGACTGCGTGACCGGCGTGCCGCCGATGTCGTAGCTAACACTAGCCGTATTGTCGATATCAGTGCCCGCGATGGTGCCCTCAGCGAGTACATCTGCAGGTATCAGTGCAGCGACGAACAATGCCGCAAACGCGCTTTTTACCGCGAAAGATGGTGTTTTAGTCATGTTGTGTCCCGCATTCGCAGATCAGCTGTAGTTTTCACCATAAGATGGTGCAGCAATTGCCCACCCGACGCCACAGTTACCCCCTTTAAAGTGTTGAATTTGTGAAAATTATCACAACCTGATTGTGAGAATCGTCACACTTTGTAAAGCGCTCACTAAAGTTTACAAATCCTCGGCCGCGCCCCATCGATCCTGGCATTGACCACCAATCGGCCAATTTGACAAAAAAGCGCTGCGCGGTGTTGACAACAAGCAGCAAGCCCCGTATTGTGCACCGCAGCATTTGTTGCATCGCACCATTTTTAGGAGCACATCGTGAAAAAACAGATTGAGAAAGCCCTTTCTAAAGTCGCAGACACAGCACGCAGCGGTGTCAACACGGCGGTTGATGCCACGCAGGACCGGGTTGGTCAGGCGGGCAAAGTCGTTGCCAAGGGCAAAAAGCCGGTTCAAAAAGTCTCTAAAGCGGGCTTGGCGGTCAACGCGATCACCTTTCGTATGTCTAAAGA
>JBCAZB010000039.1:0-12334 GCA_038533315.1 Pseudomonadota bacterium
CATCATTCAGCAACTGTCACACATCAATGGGCTACTACCGACATCCGTCCGCGAGGACAATCATCAGCAAATGCGCTTTGAACTGCTGACCAGTGCCGATGTTGAAGACAACACTGACTTTCGTGGCGAGCAGCGCGCGTGGTCTCAGCATATTCGCGTTAACGTCGATCCCAACGAACGCTACACGACTTCCCATCCCGGCCACGAAAAGCATCTGCGCTATTCGTGGGATTCCGGCTACGATAACCTCGCACTCGCCGGCGACTGGATTTTCACGGGCTTCAACATCGGCAGCTTCGAAGGCTCTGTCATGTCGGGTAAGCTCGCATCGTATGCCTTAACGGGCTATCCAAAGCAGGACGAAATTTACGGCTTTAACTTCCTGCGCGAGCCGCCGCAACCCGACAATGTACCGATGATCAAGCCCTGAACAGGCAAGATAGGTCGCGCCTGGCGGACCCCAAACCACGCTGTATACTGGTCTTATGAAAATCGTAATTCAGTTTATTGTGGTTGGCTTGTTAGTCAGCACCTTCGCTGCTGCGCCAGTCAATGCCGAGGAAAGCGGGCGCGAGGAACTGGCTGAACAGTTGAGGGCAAGTTTCGTAGAGCAACTTCAGGCGGACGCCGTCAGCGAACTGACCAGCGCAGGTCTAGCTGAGCTGGATGCACTGCGGATGGTCGACCAGTTGTCATTCGACGCCACCAACTGCGCGCTTGATGCAGCAGAACAAGGGATTCGCGACGCTGGTGAGGACCCGGATTTGGTGTTTTCAACAGCAGAGCCAGAAGATCTTGCCCGATGGTTTAAAGACGGCGACGAGTTTGATGCGTCGATCGAGACGTGTTTGCTCACGGCAATTTCGAATGCCGGACTCACGCCCTGAGCGTTTGTCATGACACAGACTCTGGCTCCCACTCTATTGTCAGAGCAATCCATTTCCGACCGGCCCCGCCGGTGGCAAGAGACATTTGCTCGCGAACGTTAATTTGTCTAGTTGCGGCTGGCATCAACAATGATGAAAGTTGGAAACGTCGCGTTCTTTTGGTACTTCCCCGGATCGATATCGGCGAGTTCTGCGAGCGGCTTCGTTTCGTGCAAGTGGGTTAACCTGAAGCCAGCATCCAGTAACGGATTGATCAGCTCTTCGAACGACCGATAGTAATCCGGTACCACCACCGGTTGCTCGGTGAATCCGCGCCATGTCGCCTCGCAGTAATGCACCCCAAACGCCGAAGGGGGCTTGAACCACTGATAGGCGCCCATCGGGTGCTGCACGGAAAACAACAAGCGACCAGCGGGCTTGAGCAGTCGATAGAACTCACCGAGTGGGCGCGACCAATCGCGCACGTAATCCAGCGCCAACGATGATACGACCAGATCAAAACTTGCATCCCCTTGTTCGATCGGCTGTGCGAGATCGGCTACGTGATACTCGACGGTCGGACCGTTGCGCTCTTCGGCCAGACGTATCATGGTCGGGCTAACATCGAGCGCGACGACGCTGGCGGCTCCGAGAGACAATAAATCTCGTGTCAGAAAACCCGGTCCACAACCTGCATCCAGTACCGACAAGCCACGAACGTCGCCAAGCTGCGCACGCATAGCGGGGTGCTCGTTATAGCCGTTCTCCGCCTTTTGTTCGGCGATAGCCGCGTAGCCTTCCGCCAATGCCTCGTAGGCATTCAGCGCAATCGGTGAATCCTGATCTTTGCTCATGCCAGCTCCTACACCCAACTCGACGGCCGCGCATGGTACAACGAGCCCATGGCTTAGACCATTACGTTAAATATCCAGCATCTCTCAATTAATCCGTATACAGTTTTCCTGGACCAATTACGGCACGAGTGAGCAACGCTAAGCGTTCATATGCAGCGAATCGAGACTTAGCTGGGCTTGCGTAAAGCCGGTCAACATTCGGCCGCTAATAGACACATGAAATTGCGCAAGTTAACTCTGGACGAATTACCGCCAATCATGCTGGCATTTTCGGGCATTCTCGGTGTTGCACCGATGGGCGTGTTTCGTCTTTTCGAAGGCAACTTCGTCATCGCAGTTATCGACTTTCTCGCCGTTATCGCTTTCGCGACAGTTGCCTGGGCCGTGTACGCGAAAGGGTTGGTGCGAGTCGGTAGTATTTGCATGGCGTTTGTCGCCATCATTACCACCACCGTGACCGTCAGCATTCGAGGCGGTGACCACATTCTCTGGATGTATCCAGCGACGGTCGCGCTTTTCTATCTGCTACGACCAAAAGAAGCGGCGGTCGTATCATTGATAGCGATCAGCATTATCCTGCCGGTCATATTCGATGGCCGCGAAGGCAGCCAAATTGCGCTTTATCTCGCGGCACTCGGGGTGACGATTTCGCTGTCGGTGGCATTTGCCGCACTCACCGCAGAACAACGTCGCGAGATGCAAAAAACCTCGTTAACCGACCCGCTGACTGGCATCGGTAACCGACGGGCGTTGGATGACACGCTGGGTGAAATGATTAGTGATGTCACCAATCGTAATCGTACGTTTGTTCTGATCATGTTTGACATCGACCATTTCAAAGCAGTGAACGATACTTATGGTCACTCGTTGGGTGACAAAGTGCTGCGCGGCGTCGCTGCCGTGGTCGGTTCCAGCATCAGGCCGAGTGATGCGTTCTTCCGCGCTGGCGGTGAAGAATTTGTTGTTTTGGCCAACAATGCCGACTTGAAGCAGGGAAAACACCTCGCTGAACGGCTGCGCGTGGCTATTGCCGAGCAAGACCATCCGTTGGCGGAGGGAACTGCCCCGATGCGCGTGACCGCCTCGTTTGGACTGGCCGAGTATCGCGACGGGGAGACACGCGATGCACTGTACAAGCGGACGGATGAGGCTCTCTACGAGGCGAAACGCAGCGGCCGCAACCGACTGCATCTGGCAGACCGCACTGCCAGCCTGAGTGGTACCGCGAGCTACGCGGCGCTGACCGACGAGCATACCGACGTGGAGACACTGAGCGAAGCGTCCTAGGCGCAACGCGCGTCTAACAGAGTTAGCGTTACGTCGGTGCTCGACAGCCGCCAGCCCATCTTCGGCATCGTTCCTATACACTAGCGCTTCATCACACCTGAACCAACCAACATCGTGCTGACAACCATCGCTACACTGGCTTCCTTACTAGTCGCTGCCGCGCTGCTTTACGCTGGCAATGGGTTGCAAGGAACGCTGCTCGCGGTACGAGGAGGCGGCGAAGGTTTCTCACCGCCAGTCATCGGTGCGCTGATGTCGGCGTATTACTTCGGCTTTATCGTTGGATGTCGCGTGGTGCCGCGATACATTGCCAATATCGGCCATATACGCAGCTTCGTAGCTCTGGCGTCCGTCGCTTCGGCGAGCGCACTCGCACACGCTATTTTTGTCGAGCCGTACTCATGGGGTGTCTTGCGCGCGATTACCGGTTTCGCTTTCGCCGGCATGGCGATGGTGTTGGAGAGCTGGATCAACGAACGCTCTTCGAACGCCAACCGCGGGCGAGTATTGTCCATCTATCGTATCGTCGACTTGAGCGCGCTCACCCTCGGTAATCTGCTACTCGCGGCGGCAAGCCCTGCTGGATTCGAGTTGTTTGCGCTGGTATCGATTCTGATCTCGCTGGCGCTCGTGCCAATCGCAATGACGCGCATTGAGGCGCCGCCGCCAGTCACGCAGGCGCGGTTGGATCTCCGTGGCTTGTATCGTGTGTCACCAGTCGCCGCAGCGGGCGCATTGGGAACAGGCCTCGCCAATGCTGCGTTCTGGGGCGTCGCCCCGCTGTTCGTACAATCGACCGGATGCGGAGCAGATACCGTCGGCACGTTTATGAGCGCTGCAATAGTCGCCGCTGGTCTATCACAGCTGCCAATCGGTGTTCTGTCGGATCGCATCGACCGGCGGATCGTGCTGTGCGCTGCTGCCCTGCTGGCTGGCTGTGGCGCTGCATTGCTCGCTATCTTCGGTCAATCTAGCGTTGCAACACTCGTGCTACTCGGCGCTGCGCTTGGCATGTTTATGTTGCCCGTATTCGGGCTCAGTCTGGCCCACGCCGCTGATCACGCTGCGAAAGGACAAAGCGTCGGGGTGAGCGGCAGTATGTTGCTCTTGCACGGTATGGGAGCTGTGGTCGGTGCAGTCCTTGGCGGCGCCGCGATGTCGTTAGCCGGTGGTGCCGGACTGTTTGGCTACATTGCCACGATAGAGATCGCGTTAGCAGCTTTTGCATTGAGTCGTATCGCAAAACGCGCCGCACCAGAGAACAAGTCGAAGCACCGACCGGCCCCACGCAGCCCATCGACTGTGGTGTATAGCGGCGACAACAAACGCTGAGCTTGTGCCTGCATACGGATCGTCGTCTACTCTAGTCGAGCGGGGTAAAGTGGTTTGACCCGATCACGAAATGCTCGTTGTCCTTCGGATAAAAACAGAACGCGTACTCTTCGACGGTTCCATCGTTGAATGTCAGTCGTATCGCGTGTCCGTCGATGCTGTAGCGACCCGCACGTCGTCGATCGTCATAGGCTGGCAACCAGCCACCGGTATCTCCTCCCTTCAGAGCGGCCCACGTAAAGCGTCCATCTGCATCGAACGCCACGGTATTGAAATTGGCGACGCGTCCACCGCCAAAACCGTCGGCCGATTGAAACAAACCACTAATACGTTGTCCGCGTTGTGCAGGCCGCGTCATAAACCAACGTTCCCAGACAGTACTAGCATCACCGGGCCATTTAACCTGCAAACTGGCATTGCTTGGTGACCAGTTACCCCAGTTTTCTGGATCGCGTGCGGCGGATAGCTGCGTGTCCAGCGCATACGGATTTTCACTGAAGCGCCGTTTGATCCGGCCATCTTTCAACCGTAGATAGATTTCGTTCTCGACATAAACACCCGACAGACCGTAGCGCGTGACTGTCCGCATCACGATATCGAAATCCTCGTCGGTTTGGCGATACACCAGTGTAGACGTTGACGATGTTGACTCAGGCGCAGGAGGTGCTACGACACCGGACTCGTCGATCGCCCCGCCCGGCTCTGCGGGAACTTCTGCGGCGACAACTGGCGCCATCGGTTTGCGCTGGAAGCCTTTTGCAGTCAGATGCCACTCGTCTGGTTCACCATGAATCTGATAGAACTGCTGCGCTGCGTCCTTGCGGATGAAAGCGCTCAGTGCTTCGTCACGAAGTGACTTACCGACGAATGCCAAATTTCGCTGCCACATTCCTCGTAATATTTCTCTATCGCCCTGCGCTTGCGGAATAGGCTTCGGCCCAATGGCGGTAGTCGTCGCCGATTCGCAGCTAGCGACCAGCTGTTTGATTTGTTCGGGCGTGACGTCTTTGCCCTGGATAATCTGCCAGTTGGTCACCTCGACAAACGTGGCAATACTGCAGTCCGCGTAAGCCGGGAAGCCCGCTTTTTTTGCCAAACGCTCGTAGTCCCGCAACGAAACTCTCGGAGAGAATGACAACCGAACCGATAGTCTTTGGGCCTGCGGCGTTGCTTCAATCAGTTCCTGTTTAACGGTTTTGCCGAGAGATTTCCGTAAGGCGGGATCCGGCTCATACGCCAGCGCATCAATGCAGAGGACGGCGGCGACCAGTGCCGCGATCGTAGCGCGCCGCCACTCGTTCGAACACAGTACGTCACGTTGCACGATCAACTCCTCGTCCCATGAGTGGCAGAGCTTAGCAGAATCAAAAAGACAACAACGCGAGCGTGTTCCAAAATGTCACAACACTGCTGTGCAGCAGTCGACGCTGCGACCCGGTCGCGATGCCAGAAATATTCTTGTACAGTGGTGACAGTCTTACGCGGGGACTTTTGACGACCATGTTCAGACGCTCATTTCTAGCGATTCAAGCGCTTCTTGCCATCGCCTGCGGCTCCGCTTTCACCGATATCGAGGCGGCATTGCCTAATCAGCCAACGGTCGCAATTGAACGCGATGACGGTAGTCGCACGCTAGCCAATTGGTCGACTGCAGCGAGCATGCACGAAAACATGAGTGAACGGATTCTGCCCGACAATCCCGCATTCGAAGGTGCCGAGGTATGGCTGATGCTGTCACAGGGCGACTCGCTAGAGACCGCCGCTGTCGACGCATTTCGTCAGGCTGGCCTGCAAGATGCGACAATCATCGCATCCACACCGTGCAACCCGGTCGCGGTGGATGTGCTCGACGCGTCACCGGGTTCGGAGGGTGCAGTCGTCATGGTCGCCGGCACGCTCGGCGGAGAAGCAGCGCGCGGTATCGGCATCGTTTTGTTTGGGCGTGATGACGAACACGGCCCGCATGCCAATGTGCATGCGTTCATGGCACCAGAAAACAAATTCGTTGCACTTGGTGGCTTTGCCGTACCTGGTGTGCGCTGGTTAATGGCGTCTACAGCACCCAACGAGGACATGACGATAGACGGCAGTTTCGCACCGGAAGCTGCGACAGCCAGACTCAGCGAATTTTTTTCCGTGTGGGTAGAACACTGGCTGATTCCGATGATGGCAATGACGCTGCAGTCGCAAATGCAGTCTATTCAGAGCATGGCAAGTTGGAACAACGCAATGAGCGCTTGTGCGGGCGATGCGAACTGCACGGTCGTCGAGGCGGCAGACGGCTCGGGTAGCTGGGAAGCCGTGACGCGTTAGGTTCGCCGAACCGAGCGCCTCAAGTTAGCGACTTCTCCATGAACGCACTCAGTGGGTCGAGTTTGTAGCGCCCAAAAGGTCCTCGATGCTGGTAGCCCAACTTTGCGTAGAGACGTAACGCAGCAGGTTGCAACGGCCCCGCCTCCAGTCGTACCCACTGCACACCCTCGGCTCGGACATGGTGCTCAATGGCGGTCATGATGCCAACCGCCAAACCCTGACTGCGAAACAAACTGTCGACAAATACGCGTTTGATCTCAGCGTAACGCACAGCGTCGTCGTAAAACTTCAACCCTCCACACGCTGCAAGTGTGTTGTCAACGTAGGCACCGAAAAAAGCCGCGTCATCCACCATCAACGCTGAAATCGGTTCCGCATGATTGCTGTCAGGCGGAAAAAGCGACTCCAGGTAGGCATCGGATTATTGTACAAGCCGGATCAACGCTGTGTCGTTCGGATTCTGTAGTTGGCGTATATCCATGACACGACACCGGGCGTTGACGATAGCGCTGTCAACCGTAGCGAAGACGCCAACCACGCTAGACCAGACAGCAAGTGGAAAAACACGAACAACATCACGCCGGTGGCAAGTCGTTTGTGGCTTACTCCACTGATGTTCAAAGCGATTCGAATTTCGATCCTGCTCGCGGTATTGATCATTGTCGCGGGCACAACGTGGTTGACCCAACAACGTACGACCGACTGGGACTACAGTTTGTGGGTCAGGGTGTATCCCATCAATGCCGACAACCATCCAGACAACGATCGACACATCGATACCTTAACCGACGCCTCTTTCGATGATATCGAGCAATTCATCGCTACAGAAGCCGCGCGCTACGGTGTGACGACCACAGATCCAGTTCGCATCGACCTCGGCAGGCCCATCTCGGAGCAACCACCGGCACTCGCAGAACGGCCGAACGTCATAGACGCGATCGTTTGGTCGCTCAAGATGCGTTGGTGGGCCAGCACGGTGACGGAGGATCAGGAAGACTATCAACCCGACGTCCGCATCTTCGTGCGCTACCATCAACCTGCCACAACGATGGTGCTCGAAAACTCGGTAGGGGTACGCAAGGGTATGTTCGGTATCGTCAATGCCTACTCCGGGCGCGCGTACCGAGGGCGCAATAGTGTCGTTTTCGCCCACGAGCTGCTGCACACCATCGGCGCATCCGACAAGTACGACCCGCGCACCAACCAACCCATTGCCCCGCAGGGTCTCGGCGAACCGGATCGAGAGCCGCTGTACCCGCAGCGCATCGCCGAGATTATGGGTGGACGTATCGCTTTGTCCGATACCCGCGCTGAAATGCCAAGAACGCTCAAACAGGCGGTCATTGGCCAGGAGACCGCAAGAGAAATTCGCCTGCTTGATGAAGGCTAGCGGAGACTATTTGATGTAGTCACTCTAGGTGGGCCATCAACAACTACCGACTTCGAATCATTTGTCAGTCATCGAGATACTCGATATCAAAGATCTTGGCATAGATAAGCGCTGCCGGTATTTCGAGTATCGCGTAAGTCATCAACGAGAACCAGAACCAGTTAACCTCCCATCCGAAAAAATGAAATGCGCACTGGCTGCCCCAGAACAAGTTGGCAGCAATGACCAACGCCAATGCACTCAATAGCAAATCGTATGTCATCATCCGGCCAACATTGCGGCCGCAGTATTTCGGGTAGATGTACAGATATGACACCAACACCAATATGAGATTGATCGAAATGAGTGTGAGTTCCGGCGTCACGGTGATACCGCCGGAAAGATGTCTCTGGATACAAAATCAGAATAGGTAAGCCACATGCCCCGAGTGTAACGCTTGTAGGTTCCTAATTCTTGGCGTCGATCGACCAGTCGAGTGGCGGCAGTTCAATACGGTCAGGCAGACGCGTATGGTCCCCAGTGGCGTACCACTGGTCCAGCGCAGCAACAAAGGCAGAATCATTCTCCTCTGCCTCATAGATCGCGCCGTGCGAACCACCCACCACTTCCACGAAGTGATGATCGTGAAACAGCGCGCGAACGGATTCTGCGTTTTCACGTGGCGTAGAGACATCCCAGTCGCCATGTACAAGCACGACCGGCACCTCACTCTCGAAAGAAGAGGTATCCATCGGTAACACCGCATCGGCCCAAACCTCACAGATACCATCATCAAAGAGCGGCGGCTTCCCGATGATGGCCGTCGCGGTATCGCTCTCAAACTCGTGGCGTCGCTTCGATGACATACCAGAGCTACACTCAATGATAGTTTTCGCCGCGTTGTCAGTGCCCGGGTGCGTGTAGAACCGATTGAGCCGCCATGCCGCCTCCGAAAAATTGCCGTCGAGCATGCGCAATAGGTCGTCCGGCCAATCGTGCATCAAATATCGAAAGAACGGTGGTCTTGTGAAACCGCGCGACAGTTTTGCTATCCCATCGCCGTCGATGCTGACCTGCACCGATTCTCCGGAGTCGTCATCGACGTAAGAGACCTGAATCGGGTCGCGCTCTGCCTCTGCTCGCAATCGCTCCAACGCCACTATCAGACCGTCAGCTGGCATACGATCACGGTAGCGTGGCGCCGTAGCCGCAGCCGCTTCCATCGTCAACAGCGCGTCACGCACTGCGGACGGCCTATCGAAGGTATGGTCGGGTCCCTCGAGCGCACTGAACGTAGCCCGGGCAATGCGATCAGCGTGCCGCCTGATAATCGCCATGCCCCAAAACGAGCCAAAGCTGTTGCCTTTGAGCTGGATCTTCGCGTAACCAAGTGCGTCGGCAACAGCAACGACATCATCAGCCATTTCCATAACGTTGTAGCCGGTCATGTCCTGACCCTTATCGGCGTATAAGTCATGACAGGCTTTCGCGGCGGCAAGCGATCGAGCGCGCCGTTGCTGCTCGCGGCTAACATCACCGAAAGTGACCAATGATTCATCCGGACAAGGTGTTGCACCCGATGTCCCGAACCCGCGGTGGCCTACGATCACGACGTCGGTGAGCCGCGTATAGCGCTCAATCGCATCTCGATAAAAGTCCGGGTTTTCTATCCGGTCACCGAGACCTTCGTAACCCGGCCCACCGCGCAACACGAACAGCGGTGGCGTCTCCTTATCGGCGGATGACAATCGTGAGAAACGGTAGAACTCAAGCGCGATGGTCTGTGCACTTCCGGTCCTTCGATTCACAGGCACCGTCAGCGTGCCACGTTGATTTAGCACGTCGTCCGAGCTGTTGGGAATATCAATCGAGAGCAACGACACAGGCGGCAGGAATAACTCGCTATCCACTGTCTTGGATGGTGTGACTTGGCAACCCGTGATGATCGCCATGACGACAATGATTCTAAACTTCCTTACCCACATAGCCTGATACCTTTTATCTTGATGTAAAGATATTGCTGTTAATTTATCTTTATGTCAAGATATTTAGTATGAAACAAGCCAATAGCGATTCGCTCATGGATACCCTCGTTACCGAATGGGCACAGGAGTGCCCTGACCTGGACGCCTCGGCGATGGCGGTTGTTGGCCGAATCATGCGCCTTGGGCAGCGATTCGAGAACGAAGCCACACGGGCACTCAAGCCACTCGGCATTGCGTATACCGACTTCGATATTCTGGCGACCCTGCGACGGTCGGGTTCGCCCTACACCCTGACGCCAGGTCAGCTCGCAGACGCTGTGCTACTGACCTCTGGTGCGATGACAGCCGCACTGGAACGTCTGGAGAAAGCTGGTCTCATTTCTCGCCATACGAGCACCACAGATCGCCGCTCAAAAGCAGCGCGCTTAACGAATGCCGGAAAAAAACTGGCGAAGAACGCGGCAGCAGCTCGTTTCGACATCGCTACCCAAGCCGTCGCATCACTGCCGGCACGTTCGCATCACCAATTGATCGCGCTCCTCGACAAACTCGGCGATTAGTCCGGCATGTCATAAGGCTGTCACGATCAAGACGACCCGGGGATCTGCGAGATCGACCTGTCGCACCGCATTCCGGTAATCGATACACTAACCGGGTGGACCGAATTGCCGTGGAACTCTGATGTCATTGGTTGCTGAACTGAAACGCCGCAACGTCTTTCGTGTTAGCGCGGCTTACATCGTCGGCGCGTGGGCGGTCGCACAAGTCGCCGATCTCGCTTTCGATAGCTTCAATGCGCCAGACTGGGCGATGCAGGCGGTTTTAATCATCTTGCTATTAGGATTGCCGATCACCGCGGCGGCCGCCTGGGCGTTGGAACTCGGACCTGACGGCCTGCAACGAGATGATGACGGCAAGGCCGACCCAAAGTTCCAGGCTCGCACACGACGCCGACTGAATCAGGTGATCATTGGCTTTCTTGTCGTTGGCGCTGGTGTGTTGACCTACACGCTGCTCCGTCAACCCGAGATCAGCCCGGACGAGGCGCAGATTTCGACCTTGGAGTCAGCCGCCCTGTCGGCGGGCGCTGTGTCTGTGGAACCGTCGATCGCGGTGTTGCCGTTTATCGACATGAGTCCCGCTCAGGATCAACGCCACATTGCGGACGGTGTCGCGACAGAGTTGATGACAGCGTTGCACAGAGTCGACAACTTGCGGGTCGTATCACGCACGTCGGCATTTGCGTTTCGCGATAGCGATTTAGGCTTGAAGGATATTGCGAACGCACTGAATGTTGATCACATTGTCGAAGGTTCAGTCAGTCGTGACGGTAATCGCATTCGTATAGAAGCCGCGTTAGTCGACATTCGAACCGATGAACGACTCTGGAGCGACAGCTACACGCAAGAACTGAGTGATGCGTTTGCGTTGCAGGCTGGCATTACGCGCAAGATCGCCGCAGCGTTGAGTGTTGTTGTTGGCGACGAGGCAAATGCGGACATCGAAACGGTGTTCGAAGCCACCGCGAACCCTGAGGCCTACGAGGAATTCCTGATCGGTACGACGCTCTGGGCGCGGCGCGGCGAGGACAACATCCGCAACGGCATCGGTCATCTGGAGCAGGCACTCGAGCTCGAGCCAAATTTTGCCCGCGCGGAAGCCGCACTCGCGATAGCCTACATCACATTCCCAACCTATGCTCGAGTCAATTCGGCGGAGCAATGGCAGACCCTGAGCCAAACGTCATGGCAGCAAGCAACGATTCATGCACAAAACGCGATTGCGCTAGACCCAAGCCTCGTCGCCGCCTATAGCGCGCTTGGCGATCTCGCGCGACTGAATGACCGTTGGGATGATGCACGACGCTTCTACCTCAAAGGGCTATCACTGGATCCAGACGACGCCACACTGAACATTTGGTACGCCGAATACCTTCAGGATATCGGGCTGACACAGCAGACTCTGGAGCAGGATCAGCGATCACTTGAACTCGATCCCCTATCGGCGGCCGCGAATGCAAGTGCAGCCGGTGGTCACATTATCGCAGGCAACTGCGACAAGGTTGCCGAATACGCACGCACAGCCGCTGCACTGGGCCACGATTTTGGCGAAATTGCGCCGGTGTTCTGTGCGATTCAGGAAAGTCGCTGGTCGGACGCGCTCGCCGGATTACGCGAACTGGAACTAGGCGACAACCCCGACGAGCAACGCTTTGAAATGTTGGTCGCAGAGTTTGCCGAAGCGAAAGATGATGAATCGCGCGAACGTGCACGCGAGGCACTAACAGCATTTGTTCTGACGTGGGGCGATAGTCCGGATATGTTCCTG
>JBCAZB010000040.1:0-12327 GCA_038533315.1 Pseudomonadota bacterium
TGATTGGCGCCTCAGTGTTTGCGCTGGTGTTCCGTGGTTATGGTGGGGACGAAGCCGTCCAGCATTTGCTGACCGGTTTACCGGGCGGTGTCGTCGGTGCGTTCATCGTCGTTATGCTGATCATGTTCGTGCTGGGTTTCGTGCTCGACTTCATCGAGATCACCTTCGTTGTCGTGCCTATCGTTGGTCCCATTCTGATGGCGATGGGGCTAGACCCAATCTGGCTAGGCGTGATGATCGCGATCAATCTGCAGACCTCATTCCTGACACCACCGTTCGGTTTTGCCTTGTTCTACTTACGAGGCGTCGCACCTGACAGTGTCCAGACGAGCGATATCTATCGCGGCGTACTGCCATTCATTGCGATTCAGTTGCTGGCGCTACTCATCATCGCTCTTTTTCCGGCGTTAGCCACTTGGCTGCCCGAACAGATTTACGGTTAGCGAATGAACCAAACCGACACCGATTGGCGCACACTGCTCGGGAAGCACTGGTCTCTGGCGTCGGACTGGCGGACGCTTGCCGGAGAGTTCGATCTGAATTTCTCGGACGGCGAGGTCATCTACAAAGTGATGCGTGCCGACTGCCCGCGCGACATCGTCGACCTGCAGATTGCCTGCCTGACGCACCTGGCGAAGTACGACATCGCCGTACCTCGTCTGATACCCACATTGGCTGGCGAACCCCTCATCGAAGTAGCCGATGGATCATCTACACACTTGTGCTGGGCGATTAGTCGTCTACCCGGTACCGTGCTCGCTGACACCCAGCCGCTGGCGCAGACACTAATCGAAGAAATCGCAACAGCGCTTGCAGCACTGCACACAGCACTTGCCGATTTCGACCACCCGGCGCTGGCTCGTACGATGCGTTGGGATAGTCGCGAAGCACTCAATGTGCGCGATGACGCCACCGCTCTGTCGTCGCACCCTCTGGCAGAAACGCTGCACGCCATTTTCGCGAACCTGACAGCGCCGGCGCTTGAGTCGTTGCAAGCGCTCCCGACTCAGGCCATTCACAATGATTTGAATGAACACAACCTGTTCTGTCACGTGTTACCGAACACCGCGCCACAACTCGCCGGCATCATCGATTTTGGCGACATGATCGCGGCACCGCGAGTGATGGATATCGCCAATGCGGCCGCCTACCTGATGCTGCAAACCGACCAACCGATCACCACGCTGAATCACTTTGTCGCAGCGTACGCGGTGGCGTGTCCGCTGAATGAAGCGGAAGTTTCGCTGGTCTGGCCGCTGGCGCTGACTCGTATGGCTGTCAGCGCGGTGCATGCGCATGAGTCCGCGGCTGGCGGCGACGATGACCCGTACCTGCAAACCTCCCAAGCCGCTGTATCGCGCTTCCTGGCCGACTATGCCGCGACCAATACAGACTTTGTCGAAGCGGGCTTACGACAGGCGACCGGGCTCGCGCCGCGCCATCAAACGACGCGCGACTGGATAGTCACACACGGCCACACTGCGGCACCGCTATTCGACCGTTCGCTAGTCGACGCGCCACAACTCGACCTGCATATCGCAGGTGTCGATATGCCCGACAATCCGATCGCGCCGGACCTCGCACAGGTCGCGCAGCGCGTCGCCGCACTCGACCCGGATAGCACACGCGGTGTACTCGGCCGCTACCGCGAAGCACGGCTGATCTATGGCGCCGATTTCTTTCTCGCAGGCGATCATCAAGCCAGCACACGCAGG
This sequence comes from Pseudomonadota bacterium, assembly GCA_038533315.1. Lineage (GTDB taxonomy): Bacteria > Pseudomonadota > Gammaproteobacteria > Steroidobacterales > Woeseiaceae > CALBPI01. Next base: position 1,716 of record JBCAZB010000040.1, read on the forward strand.
ACGTTTCACATCGCGATCGACGTGTTCTTGCCCGCGGGCACACCGGTGCGCGCGCCGCTCGACAGTGTCGTTCATAGCGCCGAAGTCTGTGACCGCGAGTTCGATTACGGCGGCCTGATTGTGTTGAAACACACGCCCGCAGACGGCGTGACGTTCTACACGCTATATGGACATCTGCAACACAACTCCGCGGCTACGCTAGAGGTCGGGCAGTCGATCAAACGTGGCGAGGTGTTTGCCCATCTCGGCGCCGAGCACGAGAACGGTGGCTGGCCACCACACATTCATTTTCAGGTTGGACTCACCGATGCGCCCGGCTCCGATTGGCCTGGCGTGGTTGAGCCCGAGCACCTCGAGGCATGGTTGGATGTATTTCCCGATCCCGCGCCGTTGCTTAGCTTGCAACCGGGTAGCGTCAGTGGTCGTGAGATTGCACCCGCCGACACCGAGCAACGTCGTCATCGCCATTCGCCGCCGAACCTGCGCACCAGTTATGACACGCCGCTGCAAGTCGTTCGTGGCTGGCGGAATCTGTTGTTCGATGAATGCGGTCGCACCTATCTCGATGCCTACAACAACGTGCCACACGTCGGGCACAGTCATCCACGCATTCGTCGCGCTGTGGATCAGCAGCTGCGCTTGCTTAACACCAATACGCGTTATCTACAGCCGATCCACGCCGCGTACAGCGAGGCGTTGGTCGCGCGTATGCCGGAGTCGTTGTCGGTTTGTTTTCTATTGAGCTCGGGCAGCGAAGCCAACGAACTGGCGCTGCGGCTCGCGCGCCACGCGACCGGCAGCAAAGAGACCATCGCATTGCGCGCGGGCTATCACGGGCATACCGTCACGACGATCGATATCAGTGATTATAAATTCAGCGGGCCCGGCGGTGACGGTCAGGCCGAGTGGGTGCACATCGTTGACAACCCCGATACGTTTCGCGCCGGCGAAGACAAAGACGGCGCAGCATTCGCGGCTCAGATAGGCGACATCGTACACACGCTCGAAGAGTCGGGTCGCAAACCCGGGTGTTTCATTGCCGAGACGTTTCCGAGTGTCGGCGGCCAGATCGTGCCACCGAGTGACTATCTGCAACACGCCTACCGCCATGTGCGCGAAGCCGGCGGCGTTTGTATCGCTGATGAGGTGCAGACCGGGCTCGGGCGACTGGGCGAGTATTTTTGGGGATTCGAGCATCAGGGGGTGGTGCCCGATATCGTGGTGCTCGGCAAACCGATGGGAAACGGTTACCCACTCGCCGCGGTAATCACAACGCCGGACATCGCCGAACGCTTCGATAGTGGTATGGAGTTTTTCGCGACATTCGGTGGTGCATCGGTCGCGTGCGCTGCCGGTCTTGAGGTGTTACGCATCATCGATGACGAGCGATTGGCCGACAACGCAGCCGCCGTCGGCGGTTACCTGTTGAATGGGCTACGGTCACTATCACAGCGATGGCCGTTACTCGCCGATGTGCGGGGGATGGGCTTGTTTATCGGCGTCGAGATCGCCGACGCGTCGCGTCGACCGTTGCCGGAGGAGACCAATTACATCGTGAACCGACTACGCGATCATCGAGTGTTGATCGGCAGCGACGGTCCGGATCACAACGTGCTGAAAATTCGTCCGCCGCTGACCTTCAGCCGAGAGGACGCGGATCACCTGCTTACGATTCTGGATCGTGTGTTGGCTGAAGCGGCACTCGCGCACTGCTGTTAGGTCAGAGTCAGGCCTCGACCGGTTCGCGCTTCTTCCGTCGTTGAAACTTGGGGCGCCAAATGCCAACGGCGATATTCAGCACGCCGAGCGCCAGAATGATCCACCAGGCCATCCACTCGTCATGCACAAGTTCCGCCACGCGCTGCGTGTCGATCGTCCCAGCGGCCGCCTCGGCGTATGCCTTGGCCGCACGTTTCGCCGGCGCATCAACTCCAGCGAACGTGGCCTCGATAATCAACACACCGCTCAGCGCTTTCGCCCAAACCCATAGCGCGCTCTTGTACGCATCGGAGATCGCCATAGCGAGTAAGCCACTGACCAGTACCAACAGCATCGACGGCATCAACAACCACGTCGATACGAGTCGCAAGCTGTGCCGCAAGGCAGCATGTTGCTCAAGTGTGCTGATCTCCGGCGCCGTCCCCAGCACAATCATGTACGCCGCAAGACCTCCCAGCAGTCCAAGGCCGGTCACGGTATGCATAAATTTCAGAAATCGGCGCAGATGTTTCATCGAGTTTACCTGTTTGCCGCGTATTCGCTGTACGCGCACACTCTGGATGCGGGTCTGTCGGTAGTTTTCAACCCACAGACCACCATCAACCAGCCAATGCGGTGATCAACGGCGCTGCCTCTGCCGTATCCACGTACTCCCGCAGATTGGTGATCTTGCCGTCCACCACGGTCGCAACTGCCGCCACCCAGAACGAGAACTCGGTGCCATCCGGCAGCGTGCCACAAGCGCGATGCTCTTCGACAAAGCCGTCACTGGTCGCGACACAGGTGATGTCTTCGTAGTGGTAGTCCGGTATCGCCTGTTTGACGACAACGCCGAGCTGCAGCACCGCGTCGATGCCGACGGGTTCACCGCCGTTGCGGGACGCTTGCATATCGTCAGCGCAAAACTGGCGCGCGGCCTCGATGTCGCCGGATTCGATAGCGTTGAAAACACCGCGTGCGATGTCGGTCATTGCGTGAGTCATTGTTGATTACCTGTCATTAGTGATCGATTCGTTCGAGTGGCGTGACGTCCAGATGTGCCGCATCCGCCGCTTGCGTGAGGCCGTCACAACCTGGCAGTTCAGACGCAGTGTCTTCCAGCACCCTATTCAGCCAACCCATGACGGGGTGGCAGTGTGCCCACAACTGGGATGGAAACATCTCGTGGTCGCCACCTCGATATTGCCACAAAGTGATCGCGGACGACGCGGCCGCGATGCGTCGACTCTGGGCTATTGGCACGATGTCATCGCCATTGCTGTGCAGCACTAACGTAGGCACGCGGTACGCGTCAGTCGGGCGCAATTGCAGTTCCGCCACATCGACATCCAACCGGGACGCGATCTTTTGCATCACACGGTCGCGCGTGCCACGGCGCATTATCCATCGGATCGGCGCCGACGCGTTTTCGACGCCGGCATCGAGTACGCCCCGCAAATCGTCGAACGGCTCGAAAGCGATCACCCCATCCCAGTCGGTATCGCCCATCGCCGCACGAATGGCGGCGGTCGCACCCAGCGACACGCCCACCAGGATGTAAGGCGGTGGAAGCGATTGCTGCGCCAGCATCGGGCGAAGCGCATTTAACTGCTCGCTGGCTTTCAGCCCGAAATAGGTCAGCGGCAACGGCGAATCGCCATGACCGGGCAAGTCCATGGTTAGAACGCTGAAGCCGGCGTCGGCCATCATCGCGCCCCACATAAATACGGATTGCCGATTCATCGAGTGGCCGTGCAGCATAATCACAGTGCCACGACTGTTGGCTCGTCGTTCGGACAACGATGCGTGCTCCATATCGGGATCGGGCGCGACTGTGAAACTCATACTCTGCTCAAGTTCATCGACTGTTCCACGCCAGCGCATGCGCGTCGGAACAAACTCCGCCACCGTACCTAAGGTCGGAATTTCTTCGAAACGGTGATTGACGAGATAGGGCACCGGGTCGTTTAACGTGCTCAACAATGGCTCGATAAGCATACTGCTCTCAGACTTAGGTGGCTCGACCATCTTGTCGGCAATGATTGATGCGCAGCCTGACAGAACCAGGCCAGCGGCGAGTGCCGACGATATCTGTAAAGAACGGATGCTCAATGCCAATCTCTTGGCCAAGCAAGAATCGTTTGCCGATTCGGTACTGGCGACCAAGCGTCTAGTACTTCAGTTCGAAACGTAGGCGCGTCTCGACACCATCAACGGCTACCGGCTTGCCATCTACTTCACGGGGTTTGTACCGAAACTTACTCGCCGCCTGAATCGCCGCTTTGGCGAAGACACGATAGTTTCTGCCGCCGGTTGGCTTGATGTTAATGGGTCGACCTTCTTCGGATACCGTAAACATCAGATCGACATAACCTGTCATGCCTTTCTTCAACGCATCGCGCGGGTAGTAGGGAGCAACCCGTTTGATCGGAAAGTAGTCGCCTTCTTCCGGTTCAAGTGCGGCCTTGTAGTCCTCAATCTTTGCAGTGAAGGTTGCAGCGAGTTCCGAGTCGTCTGTCAGGTCACGTGCCCAATTTAACAACCGCAGATAGTCAGACGTGCGGCGGCCGGTCGCTTCGAAGTCGGCAATCACCCGCTGAAGGTGATCCAAATCCAATACGTCGTTGTGTGCTTGCACCCGCGCGACCGCGAAACCGGAACTGACCGCCGAGGAGCGATCTTCAACGCCCGGCGCACCGAATACAGCGTCGGCCTGCTGCAGATACGGTGCTGCTATGTCCCATTCTTTCGCACCGAGGTGCGTCAATCCAATGGTGAGGAGGTTTTGTGCGTGAACAGTAGACGATACGCCGTTGACACGCTCCGACAATGCCAGCGCCGATTCATAGAATGGACGCGCTTTTTTGAGCCGCCGCTCGGCGTCGCCACGCGACATTAGCACCTGAATACGATTGGCGTCGAACTCTGCTCCAAGCGCTTCGTACATCTCGTCGGCAGCATCCAGCGACTTGATCGCTCGGTTTCGCATGCCCGAACCAAGATGCGCGAGTGCATGGTTGTAGTACAGCGTCGCGGTCGTCTTGTTGGGTGTGCCATCAAGCGCCAGGGACTTTTTCAATGCAGTTGTCGCCGGGGTGATCGCCAGCTCGTATTGACCAGACTGAAACAGCTCGTTGTATTGCTGATACGCCGCGAGCATCTCTTGCTCAAGCTGCTCCGGATCATCGTCCGCCAATGCTAACGGCATGGCGAACAGCAATACCGCGAAACCGGCGATGCATCGTTGCATCAACCGTGATTGTTCATCAATGAACGACATGCGACAGATTCCTCCCGTAGCGAAACCAACACAGGTTAACAAAGCGCGGTGCAAAACCGAAGGCGGCGCGAACAGGTTCGCTAGAAGCACACAACCTGCTTGGTTAGCTCAGGCATTCTCCAGCAGTCGCCGATACACGAGCGCAGCCGTATACAGATCCTGTACCCCTAAGCCAGTCAAATCAGCCACCGTGATCGCAGTGGCATCAAGTTCGGCCGATCCGCCCTCCAGCTGGCTACCGATAGACTGGTAGTCGTGTTCGTGACGCACACCGGCGCGTACGGCATGCCCAAACTCGCCGTGGGCCTGACACTGGGCATGATCGTCGACCCAGACCCGCTTTGCCGCACCAACGATCGCGACGTCCAGCTCTTGCTTTCCGGGACTGTCTGCGCCAAGAGCCACGATGTGATGTCCATCACGCACGTGGTCTCGGAACAGCACTGGCGACTGAGCTGGCGTCGTCGTGACGATGACGTCTGCATTGTCTGCCAGCGAGTCCACCTTGACTGCATGCGCCGGACAATCGCGCTGCGTCAAACGGTCGGCAAGTGCCGATGCTTTTTCGGCAGACCGACCGGTAAGAAACACTTCGGTCACGTTCAAGAACTGTGAGATCCATCTGGCTTGCAGCTCCGCCTGATGACCGGTGCCAACAATACCCAGCGCAAACGGTTGGTCCCCCTTACGTACGCGCGTCGCCAACACACCCGCTGCCGCAGTGCGTGCGGACGTGATCGCCCCGTCATCCTGCAGCAATACGGACGGTGCGCCCGTCTCTGCCGACAACAACATGACCACGCCATTGTTAACCGGCAGGCCGCGTGTGGCATTGGTGTAGAAGCCGGTCGCTACCTTGACCGAGAAAAACGGAAACGCGTCGGTGTACGCAGTTTTCACATGACAATCACCATCGACAGTCGGGGCTTGCCGCGAAAACAGCATCTGTATTGGCGGTGGATGGACGACACCGCCAGCACCATGGGCAATGAACGCTTCCTCAACGGCGCCCAACACCACAGCGTGATCTGATAACACACGGTTGATCGCTTCGGCGCTTAGAACCTTCATCGCTGGCGGACTCGCTTAGGTTTTACGCTTTGTCTGAAGGTAGTCATCGAAGACCGCGAGGCCTTCATCAATACCGGCGCGGCCAAAACCGACCCGGAAGCGGTCCGTTGGCGCATCCATCAGCTCGGAACGATAGATCGACGCCGGCAACAACAATACGCCGGACTGGTCGATCAAATCCTTGCAGAAAGTCTCCACACCTTCACTACCGAGGAAGCGTGGAAAGGCGATGCATCCGCCATGCGGGCGCTGCCATTCAAACAACTCGGGATACTGCGCGAAGAATGCTTCGAGTTTTTCGACGTTCGACTGCATTAAACGGTGGATGCGCGCCAGCAACTGATCACGAACGCTGAGCGCGACAACAGCGAGTCGTTCGCTTGGCGCGCTGTTGCAGATGGACAAGTAGTGCTTGTAGCGCTCCATCGCGAGTAAGACATCTTTGTCCTGGCTCGCGATCCAGCCAACGCGAAGCCCCGGCAAACCGTAGGCTTTCGACATGACATTCAACGACAGACCTTTTTCATAGGCATCAGCCGCCTGTGGAATACGTCGTGACGGGTCGAGCTCGAGCTGGCGATAGACCTCATCGCTGAACAGGTACAGATCGTGCTCACGACACATTTCAATCAACGCCGTGAAATCCGCGTGCGACGGAATCGCGCCGGTCGGATTATTCGGGAAACAGACCGACACGAGTTTGGTATTCGGCTGAATAGCGGCGCGAACTGCCTCGGGGTCCAGCCGCCAGTCGTTGTCGGCATCCAGAGCGACACCCGTCACTTCGCAGATGTCGAGTGGGACCGTCTCTGCCGCCTGGTAGTTCGGCACGACGACAATCGCATGATCACCTTTTTGCAGCAGCACACGCATCGCAGCGTAGACGCCTTCCTCGGCGCCCGCGAAACACAGCACGTTGTCCCACTGGAGTTGATCGTAAGTGTCTGCAATCGCCTCACGCAGATCCGGTGCGCCCCAGGTCTCCGTGTAGCCGAGTTTCAAATCGGTCAACACACTGGGTGACTCGCCAGCGAGCGCGAGTAGCTCGGCAATAGTCATCGACTCGGCGTCGGAGGCCGTCATGTGATAACGCGCCTTGAACTCCCATTCCGAGAAATAGGTTTCCAGTGCAAAATTTCGCATAACGTTGCCCCCTTGCAAATTCATCAACGATGATATCGCGACTCGCTTTGCGACGAACCAGAATTTCTCGGCGGCGTCAGTCCGCAGGTATCACATCGGCAAATACAAAACCGTCGCGCGTGACACGTTCGCCAACGGTCACATCGATCGGTCGATCGAATACCGGTGCGCGGCTCACAAACGAGTGGAACTCTCCGTTTTCACCACAGGGGTCCACGCCTGCCGGCAAATCATCGAGCAACTGCTGATCGAATCGCCGACCTGCGAATTCCGCGGGGAGCACCTTCGGATCAACGCAGGTCAGGTAGGCTTCCTGCCCACTTGCGATCATGTCGTGCGCCAGTTGATCGGTCGGCTGCCGCCATATTGGGAACAGCGGTTCGATAGATGAATCCTTCAACAGGTTTTCTCGATAAGACCGTATGTCCTCGAGAAACAGATCACCGAAAGCCATATGCGTCACACCGGCCGCTTCGGCGTTGCCAATGATGGCAGCAGCTGCCGTTTCGTAAGCGCCGTTGGGACATGGCCACGGCAGCGGCATGATGTGCAGTGGTAACGCGGCGGCTTCGGCCTGCTGTTCCAACAGTGTCTGGCGTACGGCATGCATCGCGACACGCTCGGCGACCTGGTTGACCGACGTGACCAGCGCCTCGACGACGATGTTCGGATCCTGTCGCAACACGTGCAAGGTCCAAGCACTATCCTTGCCACTGCTCCACCACAACCAGACGCGTTTCTTAGCCAATCATTTCACCCAGTCAAGCGGACCTTCGATGACGAACGGCAAGCGAATGTTGTGAATGTCACCATCGTCATAGACAAAGATCGGATAGCCTCCGCCGCCCATCTGAATCGCTTCACCCAACGTATCCCTGGACACGATCGCGATTTGCTCGCCGTCCGGTGCGTACGCGATACCCGACAAGGTGTTGCCATGCGAGTGCAGTCGCTTCGGTTTACCGCTCTTCAATGGCATTTCAAACAGCTGCCCGTTAAACACGAATGCAACAGTGTTGTCTTTCGGATGCGCATCCATGACATCGACAACAGAGCGTAAACGCCCATCATCGATACGCTCGACTTTCTTGAGTTTTTTGTCCGCGCGAAAAATACCGAAGCCGACATCCCCACCGCGACCCGCCAGAATGAGGCTGCCATCTTTCGCCCAGACCGCAGGCCCCATGTCTTTGAATTCGGCGAGCACATTGCCGTCTCGATCAAATACTTGTGTCGCAGAATACTTGTTACCGCCAGCGATGGCCTGTAGTCCGTAAGGATCTTCTTTACGATCGATCTCGGCGCGCAACTCGTTGTTCAATACAGCAACACGTTTCCCGTCGCGACTAATCGCCGGACCTTGCAAGCTGTTACCAGAAATCGTGTCACGCTCTACACAGTCAGAGAGCGGTGCCATAAATCCGTCTTCGTCTGTGACGGCAAGCTGGACCTGCAACGGGCTGCAGAAATTGACGTAGGCGATCACTTCGCCAGCCACATTGGCGTGTACACCGTCTGTTGCAACACGATAGCGTTTCTTACGTAAATCCAGTGCCATCACGCGTGGCGCTTTCATCGGCGCTGCGTAATTGAAGTACAGCGTACCCTTGAGCTTCGTGCTCATCTGCACGGTACCCTGATCGCTGTTGCCCTGACCTTCCGTGGCTTGCGGTGCATCGTTGTCGCCGGAAGAACAGCCGGCCAGCGCCAGCATGAGTACTATCCCTGCTCGCATCAATCGCATATCGCTCCCCTAAGCGTGTATTGAATCGCGGATGATCGCATAAGCGCGATGACAACTCAGCAGTATCTTGTCATCCAATCCCGATACCGTCTCATGGCATACTTGGCAACCCACTCGACGCGAGCAATACGATGGCGCCAACCACCGCTGGCTATTCCGGCAAACCGTTGTTTCAGAAACTCGGCATCAAACCTGGCATGCGGTGCAAGCCGATGCTTGCGCCAGCGCATTACGGCGAATTGCTGACGGGCATCGAAGGTGCCACGGTGTCGTCACGTTTGCGGTCTGCGGATGTCGTGCACCTGTTTTGTCGAACCAAATCGGTGTTGGTAAAGCAGATCGATGCCGCACTCGCGCGTGTCGTACCTGGCGGCATGCTGTGGATTTCGTGGCCCAAGAAATCCTCGCCACTGTATAAGGACCTGACCGAGGATGACTTGCGCACGATCGTGCTGCCGCTCGGTTGGGTGGACGTGAAAGTGTGTGCGGTCGACAACGATTGGTCGGGGCTCAAGTTTATGCGGCGCAAGCAATAGCCATGCAAGATCTGTTTCAGCACATTCGGCCTGAAGTTGAGCAGGTCATGCCTGGGATCACGGTACTTGCCGGTTTCGCGGACAGCAAGCAGTTGCTCGCCGCGCTAGACGCGATTCGGAGCATCTCACCGTTCCGCAATATGTTGACGCCTGGCGGCAAGCCGATTTCCGTCGCGGTAACCAACTGCGGCGACGTCGGCTGGGTATCGGACGAGCGCGGTTATCGCTACCAGGCAATCGATCCTGAGACGCGTAAACCATGGCCTGCGATGCCCGCCTCATGGCGCGACACCGCGAACCGTGCGGCATCGGTCGCGGGCTTCAGTGATTTCGTACCGAATGCCTGTTTGATCAATCGCTATCTACCCGGCAACCGTATGACCGCGCATCAGGATAAGAACGAACGTGACTTCTCGCGGCCGGTTGTGACGGTCTCAACCGGCTTGCCAGCGGAGTTTTTGGTGTGGGGCGCAGAGCGCGCAGGTTCACCCATTGGCGTACCGGTGTACGATGGCGACGTACTGGTAATGGGCGGCCCAGCACGTATGCATTTCCACGGCGTGAAAACCGTGCAACCCGACCCCGGTGGGCATTGCCCGCATCGAATCAGCCTGACCTTTCGAATGGCGTGACAACAATGACGACAGAAAAAAATGTACTGGGCGGCGAACTCGCTTGCTGCTGTAATGACAAGGTGACTGGCTTCTATCGCGACGGTTTTTGTCGCACCGGCTCGCAAGATCTTGGCAGGCATGTGATCTGCGCAAAGGTCACCGACGAGTTTTTGAAATTCAGCAAGGCGCGTGGCAACGATCTGATCACGCCGCTACCGATGTATGACTTCCCCGGACTCGTCGCAGGCGATCGCTGGTGTTTGTGTGCAACCCGTTGGCGCGAAGCACACGAGGCGGGTTTCGCGCCGCCGGTGTTTCTCGACGCGACGCATGAGGCGGCGCTGGAGATCGTGCCGCTAGACGTACTGAAGCAGTACGTCGTGCAGTAATGCTGCAAGCTTAGGGGATTAGGCAATCGTCTATTTTCGGCGCAACCGGAACCCGCAATGGAACTGAGAAAGCTGTACCGCAATGCGTCTAAAAACTGACGTCACGCTGTACGACCAAGCTTGCGTTGTTGTCTTCG
>JBCAZB010000041.1:0-12266 GCA_038533315.1 Pseudomonadota bacterium
CATGGACCGTCATGTGCCTTCGTTAATGATATGTCGGTGACATCCAGCGGGTTCACGAGGGCCTCATATAGAATCTGCATGAGGAAATAGCGATCGTGGTGCTGTGAGGCTGTTGACCGACGCTGATCAGTCAATAACACTAATGACCGCGGACGTAGCCAAACATACACAGCATGTCTTGATGGAAAGGAACCTACTATGAGCGTCGAAGTGAGCAGTCTCACCCTTGTTCTAACAGTACTAGTCCTCATCGCGTTCGCATGGCTGTTAGGTGTACTAGCGGCCCGCGCGGGTTTTCCGAGGCTGCCGTTTCAGTTGCTCGGGCTAGTGCCTGGCATCAATGGACTAGTGTTCATATTCTTGCTGGTCGCGCAGCTGCGTCGCCGAGCACCAGCGGACTAGTGAAAAGTTGGCTGGGAACGGTGTACTGTTGGGCGAGACACCGCTTGACGACCAACTAGTCGGACAACAATAAGCGTACACGCTGAATGATTGGGGAATTATTGTGCACGTATTAATCGCTTTTCTTACTGCCGTCGCGGGGCTTCTGTACGCGCTCGAGCGCGTGGGTATCGATCTTGGTTGGCTGAATCCCTGGGCTTGGAAGCGTCGGCGAGCATGGCGCAATCGAATGACGGGCAACCCGGTATTCAGGATCGATAGCCCGTTGGATGCTATTGCCCTGCTGGCTGCAGCCACCGCAAAAATCGATGGCGACATCTCGATTGAAGAAAAAGAGAAGCTCAAAGAGTTGTATCAATCGACCTTCAATATGACGGAGCAGGATGCGGTGCAGTTGTTTGGCTCCAGCATTTTTCTGTTGGGCCCCGGCGATGAGGTCTACCCGAACGTCGAGAAAATTCTCAAACCGTCGCTGGATAGCTTCACTGATGAGCAGAAAAACCTCTCGCTGTCTCTGATCCGAGAAGTGGCAGCTTTAGGTACGGGTGCAACCGACACGCAGCGTCAATTTGTGGAAGAGATTGAAGGCGTGTTGTCTCGGGGCTCAGGTTCAAACAACTGGGGTTGAGCAAAACTGCGGGAGACTTTAGTGATGACCACAAGAACCGAGGGGTTGTTCCCCAGTCAATCACCGGCAAACAACCTAGTCGCGCGGCTGCGAGAAATTGGCTCGTGGCGGCTCATGTTTCGGGTATGTACGCTTGCCCTCTACATGGCCGTTATGATGTCGGTGGCCGCAGTGACAGTGATTCTTTTTTACTCGCCGTCAACCGCAGATGTGCGGAGTCAATTGGGTGGTGCTTGGGGCTTTGTTATTCTAGTTCCCACACTGTTGGGTATCATCGTTTGGTCATTGGTCGTGCCCATCACACAAGCCGCGTGGCGGGCTCGTTCACATAGAATCACTTCCCACCTTTGGCGATGTGCTGTCCTGTATTTGATGGTGGCTGGCGTAGCTCAAGTATGGATTCGCGACGCATGGGCGGGCGGGAACGGCACGGCCTGGGCAGTGAGCACAGCCTGTGCGGCAATTCCGGGGATATTAATCGACGCTTTGCTGACTTACCGCCGTCGTTCTCGTTCGTAAACAGTAACAGTGGACTGGCAAATTACTTGCCCTACACGCGCGTCGCTAACAAAGGCCCTAAAGTTGATAACTTCGCTTGTACTAAGTGCGTGCCTGGGTGCATGCGCTAGCGACGGACCTGATCAGAGTGAGTCATCATCAGAGCGCTACCAGCTTTCTAAGGAAGTGTACGACTTGGTCACCTGCGCAGACTGCGATGTTGACTTTCAGCGTGTCCCATTACCGGAGGACTATGTTCTTCCAACAGATAGCGAAGCAGCTTGTTTTACGTATGTGCTGAACCGCAAAGCAAGTGATAGAGATATCACGATATCTGCTCTTATTGAGTGTTCGGAAGTTGTAGAAAAGGACTGATACTCTTCCAAGTGCGTTCACGCCCCGCCAGTTCTCTCACTAGTCAAACTCCGCCAGATACCTGATCAGCTGCGCGTTCACTCGCGCTGGGTCTTCGAGCTGTAGAAAGTGTCCGACGCCGTCGATCAGTGTGGCGTCAAAATCCGCGTACTGTTGATTGCGTTCGATCATCGTCGGCGGCTGTGTCGGGCTAGCGGCCGCATTGATCGCACGAATCGGTACGCCGGCCGCCTGAAACATCGCTTTTGAATCCAACTTGGCATAGTCGTACAACAAACCGATCGCGGCTTGCGGGTCGCCCTTGGTGCCGTTTTCGATAATCCAGTCGCGTAGTGCTGGCGCCACGGCAGAACCGGCCATGCCGGTGAACATGCCGCCGACACTCGCCGGGAAATTGTCTTTGAACGGCTGGAGCATGGCATCGGATTGAGTCGGATCGTAACGCTGTTCGGCGTCATGCAGCGAATCGACGGCAATCACGCCGACCACGGTGTCGGGCAACTGCGCCGCAGTCTGCAACGCGACGAGCCCACCCATCGAGTGTCCGACGACGACGGCCTTGTCGATGCTCAAGTGCGTGATCACCGCCGCTACATCATTGCCGAAATCCGCAACGCGCCAGGTTTCGCGTCCGCTTTCCGATTGCCCATGACCGGCGAGATCCAGCTGGATAGCACGGTAGCCGGCATCCGCCAGCGCACTCGTCTGTTCACGCCAGAAATCCATATTGCACGACCAGCCATGCACCAGCACGACAACCGGGCGTGAATTGGCCGGGCTCGAGACACGGTGGAAGCCGGCGCTTTGATAGGCGATCTTCAAGCCATCCGTTGAGATCGCTTCTCCTGCCATGTCGGGCGCGATCTGCGACTCGCTGGTCTGCTTCATCTCGCTACAGCCTGCCAAAAACGCGCCGAACGCACACAGCAGTGCGAAAAACTTAAGCCGCATAATAGTTGCTCCCGTTTCATCGTCTCTGCAGCCTACCAAAATCTCCGCCAGCGTGGGTCTGGGGTTTTCGCTGTCAGGCATCAAAACCACAAACATGTGATCGGGCCGTGATAAAGCCGTGAGAACTCGTCGTTAACTTGGCGCTCAGGTTTTTACTGGAGTGATCCCATGTGGCGTAAGCGTTTTCTTTCAACCGCGGCAGTAGCGATGGTCGCTGCGGGTTCCGCGCAGGCAACCGATTTCAATGTCGAGATCGTCAATCTTACCAGCGGCATCTACTACACGCCGTTTCTGGTCGCAGCCCATACCGATGGCAGTCGCCTATTCTCAGTCGGTCAGCCAGCGTCTGCCGGTCTGCAGGAAATGGCGGAAGGCGGTGGTCTGGACGGTCTGGTCGCAACGCTCACCGGTATCGGCGCGACGATCGAAACCAACCCGGCTGGTGGCGTACTGGCGCCCGGTGGCCGCACTGATGTCGACTTGAACACCGATGGCACCGCCAACGTCCGCTTGTCGGTCGTCGCGATGCTGCTGCCGACGAATGATGCCTTCATGGGCTTGAATGCGATCACGATCCCAACCGAGCCCGGCGTGTACACCTATAACGTCAATGCGTACGACGCCGGTACCGAAGCGAACGACGAAGTCCTGAACGGCGGCGGCGCACCGGGTGTCCCAGGTATGCCGGCGGATCCGGGTGGCCTCGCGGGCACTGGTGGTACAGGCGTACAAACGGGCGCTGAGTCACCGACCGTCCACATCCACCGCAATGCGTTGGGCGATACCGACCCGACGGGTGGCGCCAGCGACCTGGACAGCACGGTACACCGTTGGTTGAACCCGGTGGCGCGCGTCATCGTGACGGTTCGCTAGGAGCAGTGTCATGAAATCAATGACGAAAGTCAGTCGCCTGTTTGCGATTACAAGCCTCGGGGCCGCGCTGGTCGCGTGTGGTGATGGTAGCGACGATTTCGTGTCGTCCGTCAATACCGTGCCGCCGGGGCCAGAAATGGCGACCTTCGCTGTCGGTGTAACCAACCTGACTAACGCGCAACCTTTATCGCCAGTCGCGGTCATCGCCCACGATGATCAGTATCGTGTATTTGCGGTTGGCACGACTGCCACGGTCGGTCTCGAATCTCTGGCGGAAGGCGGTGACAATGCCGACTTGCTGGCCGAAGCCGGCGCCACAGCGCTGGCGACCGCGTCCGGTGGCGGGCCGATCGGGCCAGGTGCCAACGAGGTGATCTCGGTGTCGGTCGAAGTCACTCAATTGCCCGGTCTTCGCTTGTCCGCGGTGACGATGCTGGTTAACACCAATGACGCCTTTGCCGCGCTGAACGGCATGGATGTCAGCGGATTCGCCGAGCGCGACCGCGTGACACGCCGTGTCATTGCCTACGATGCAGGTACCGAGCTAAACGATGAGCTGGCGACGAATATCCCGGGGCCGGCAGGCGGCGGTGAAGGTTTTAATGCTGCCCGCAATGATCGCCAGGACTTTGTGACGATGCACCAGGGTGTCGTATCGGCGGACGATGGTTTCGCGACGTCGAATCTGAACGAGAGCCACCGATTCGATAATCCGGTCGCGCAAATCATCATCACGCGGACCGACTAGGTCGGCGGCGGGAAATAAAATGACGACACAGCCGGTCAATCTGTCTGAGTATCGCCACCGTCAGGAACGCACAATGACTGCACAAAGGATTCTGGTCGTTGAAGATGAGGCGGATATTGCCGCGCTCGTTGAGATGCACCTGAAGGATCAACACTACGCGGTCACGGTCTGCGACGACGGTGCGCGGGGTCTCGAGCAGGCGCTGGCCGGTGGTTGGGATCTACTGTTGCTGGATATCCGCTTGCCAGGTTGTGACGGTCTCGAGATCTGCAAACGCCTGCGCGCACAAGGCGATCACACGCCGGTGATGTTTGTCAGTGCAAAGACTACCGAGCTCGATCGCGTGCTCGGTCTGGAACTCGGCGCCGACGACTATCTCGTCAAGCCATTCAGCGTGCTCGAGCTCGTGGCGCGCGTCAAAGCGCTGTTGCGACGTCATGAACAGGCCAGCGGTGCGACGACCGGCGAAATTGCGGCGTTATCGGACGCGCTGGTGTCCGGCACGATTGCGGTCGACTTGCCGTCACGGTCAGTGACGGTGGCTGGCAAAGCCGTTGAACTCACGGCACGTGAGTTTGATCTTCTGGTGCACTTCATGCGTTCGCCGGGTCGCGTGTTCAATCGCGCGGAGCTGCTCGATCAAGTCTGGGGCTACGGCTACGAGGGCTACGAGCACACCGTCAACTCGCATATCAATCGGCTACGCGGAAAGATCGAGGAAAACCCGGCACACCCGGATCACATCGTGACGGTGTGGGGCGTCGGTTACAAAATGGCGAGTGGCTCGTGATGAAACGCATGCATGTGAAGTTCGCGGTGTTGCTGGCGCTATTGCTGGTTGCCATGGGCGGCGTGTTCTACTGGGTCGAAAGCACCGGCAGCGCGTTGTACCACCAGGAGCTGACGCAGCGTTTGAATGCACCCGTCGCGATGTACATCGCGGATGCGGCGCCGCTGATTGTCGATGGTGAGGTCGATCGCACCGCGCTCGCCACGCTCGCCGAGCGCGCGATGGTGATCAATCCCAGCGCCGAAATCTACCTGCTGAACAACGCCGGACGCGTGCTCGGTGCCAGTCTCGCAGGCGAACCGTCTCTGCGCGACAGCGTCGACATGCAGCCGGTGCGCGCATTGCTCTCCGGTGAATCACGTTTGCCGGTGCTCGGCGAGGATCCGCGCGTTGGTCACGATCGCAAAGTGTTTTCGGTCAGCCCGGTTATAGACAATGGCGTCGAGGCGGGCTTTGTCTATGTGATTCTCGGTGGTGCCCAGTATGCGGAAACCGTCGCGCTGGTTGAGACCGGCTATCAGCAACGGGTGATCATGGCGGCGATTGCTTTGACGGTACTGACCACGCTGCTGGTGGGCTGGGGCGCGTTCCGTTTCTTGACGCGACGGCTTAGTCGGCTCACGGCCTCGGTGCGTCGTTTCCAGATCGATAATGATGCGGCGCCGGGTAGCGACACCTCCGACGACGGCGATGAGCTCGAGCATCTCAGCCGCGCCTTCGAGCAGATGTCGACGCGCATCGTGAGCCAGGTCGAGCGCATTCGCGAAAGCGACCGTCTACGTCGTGAGCTGATCACGAACGTGTCGCACGACCTGCGCACGCCACTGGCCGCGATGCAGGGCTATCTCGATACGTTGCTGATTAAACAGCGCGATCTGGCCGTCGACGAACGCCAGGCGCTGGTTGAGACGGCACGCCGACACGCCGGCCGTCTCGGTGATCTGATCAGTGACCTGTTTGAGCTGACTCGACTGGATACGGGCAGTATTCGTCCGGACTTCGAACAATTCTCCCTGGCCGAACTGGCCAACGATGTCGCGCAAGAGCTGTCCTTCAAAGCGCGCAGCAAATCGATCGATTTGATCGTCGAGCCGCCAGAAGGTGATGCGATGGTCGTCGCCGATATTGGCCTGATTCAGCGCGTGCTCGAGAACCTGATCGACAACGCGATCAAGTACACCCCGGAAGGTGGCAGTGTCACGATGACGTTGCGTAACAGCGGCAACGACTGTGCGATCGCGGTGGCCGATACCGGTACCGGCATCGAGCAAACCCACTTGCCGCATATTTTTGATCGTCACTATGCGGTGGCGCGGGATTGCTCACCGGCCGCCGAATCGGTTGGGCTGGGCCTTGCGATCGTCAAGAAAATCCTCGATTTGCATGAATCGCAGATCGTCGTGCACAGCGAGCCCAGCAAAGGTACTCAGTTCCACTTTGCGCTGCCGAGTGTCGCGAAAGCGGCCTGACATCGCTGTCCGGGACAGATCGAACCCGACCGTCAATTTCGGTAGTGACCGTCATCTCTGGCAAATAACTGCGCTTGCCGCCAGTTGTCCAAACAGGACATTTTTCGCGCGCTGCGTTACTCTATCGTCGCTGGGAGTACGGTTTTTTACGGGTTTTTTGTCTTGGTCGGGTCTCTGGCCAGCGTGGTAGCGCGACGGACAGGTCGCGTAAATTCCGCACTCCAAGAAGCAAGCGCTTATGCCTGAATCACGACCGCGAGTGAACCGTCATGCAACAACTGTCAGGGCTTGATGCCTCTTTCCTGTACCTTGAGACACCGAATACGCCGATGCATATCGGCAGTCTGTGTATTTACGATCAATCGACTGCGCCGGGTGGCCACGTCCGCTTCAAGGACATCCTCGCGTTTTATGAGGAAAGACTGCACCGGGCGAAAGTGTTTCGTCGCCGCCTGGCGCGGGTCCCGTTTGCGCTGGACCACCCGTACTGGATAGAAGACCCGGACTTTGATCTTGAATTTCATGTCCGTCATATCGCGCTGCCTGCGCCGGGCGATTGGCGCCAGCTCTGCATCCAGACCGCGCGCTTGCATGCTCGCCCGATCGACCTGAACCGCCCGCTGTGGGAGGTCTACGTCATCGAGGGGCTGGATGCTGTTGAGGGTGTCCCGAAAGGCAGTTTCGCTGTGGTCTCGAAAGTGCACCATGCCGCGATTGATGGCGTGTCCGGGTCCGAAATTGCAGCGGCCTTGCATGATCTGAGCCCGGTTGCGGAAGTCCCGCCGCCGAACAAAGACTGGATCGCCGAACGCGAACCGACCGAAGTCGAGTTGATGGCACGCACCGCCGCGCGGACGGCGTCCTGGCCGTTGCGAGTCGGTCGTGTGGTCAAAGATGGTTTGCCCGCTGTTGGGCGTCTGGTCGGCGGCTACGCGAAAAAAGAACTGGCGCCGCCGGTAACCGTGCCGCGCACCCGCTTCAACGGCAACGTCACCTCTCACCGTGTCTTCGATGGGCGCTCGTTCCCGCTCGACGATATTCGTGCGATGAAAAAGAGCCAGCCGGGTACCACCGTCAACGACGTCGTCGTGACGATCTGTGGTGGTGCATTGCGTAAATATTTGCAGGCCAAGCACGAGCTACCCGAAGAATCGCTGGTCGCGATGGCGCCGATGTCTGTCCGCGGCGCTGAGCAGCGTCGCAGCGAAGGCAATTTGGTATCCGCGCTGAGTCTACCAGTGCGATCGGATATCGAGGATCCGCTAGAGCGCTTGCATGCGGTGCACGATGCCAGCATCAATGCAAAGAAAACCACGTATGCGCTAGGGCCGGAAATGACGGCAAGTGTGGCGGAGTTCTTGCCGTCCACGACGTCAGGCATGTTGATGCGCGCGTACTCGCGGCTGAAGTTGGCTGAGACATTCCCGCCGATTTACAACACGGTCATCACCAATGTGCCCGGTGTGAACCTGCCGTTGTACTCGATGGGTTCCAAGATGGTGGCGAACTTTGGTCTTGGGCCGGCAGTGCACGGCGTGGGTCTGTTCCAGCCGGTCTTGAGTTACAACAACCAGATTACGATCAGCGCGGTTTCTTGCCGCGAGATGATGCCCGACCCGTCGTTCTACATGGAGTGCTTGCAGGCGTCGTTTGACGAACTGAAAGATCTCACCATCGGCGAAGGTGCCGCCAAGCGTAAGGCCGAAGAAGAGCAGGCACGCAAGGACAATATCGAAGCGGCTGCTGCTGCTGAGAAAAAGCAGGCGGCACAACGCAAGAAAAAGGCGAGTAAGAAAAAGGTCGCCAAGAAGAAAGCCAAGAAGAAGGCGGCTAGTAAGCGTACTGCTAAAGCGCCGACAGTCGTGCCGACTGAGTCCACAGCAAACGGTGCTGCCGCTCCGGAATAGCGCAACGTTTCTTCGCTTAGAAAAAAGGCGCCGCATCATCGATGCAGCGCCTTTTTTGTAGTGGTTTGCCGACCCGGTGCGAAATTTGATGACGGGGGGTAAATATCACAGAAACAGCGCCCCGGGCCGGCAAGATTGTGCAGTTAATCACTGCTTGCAATAGATATAGCAAAGGCTGTGCCAGCTTTTGTCGGGGCGGAAGGTGCCTGCTAAGTGACTGAATAGAATTACGATATTCTATCGACCGTGAAAGTCATGCTCTCGTGTAGTTCACATGTTCGCACCAAAACGGGGCGTTGCTCGCGCGTAGTGCTTCACAGGAGTGCAATGACGGGCTAGAAGCCGCCTTTGGTGCGAAAACCACCGCCACTACTGCGGCCAACACTGCGCGGCATCCGCACGCCGCGCGGCATACGGGGCATTCGTGCGCTGCCTAGATTCGGACCACGGCGGCCATGATGATGGCGCTGACGCACTTTCTTGAATCGCTGCGCATGTCGAATGCTGCGCCACAGCTGCTCGCTCGACAGCAGGCCGTGCATAAACTCGCTTAGCATCGTGTTCAGGCGGCTATGGCGATCGATACGGCTGTTGAAGGCATCGTAGTTCTTGCGCTTGTAGCGATCCCGAATAGACGCCAACTCGTTGATGCGTTGCGTGTGCTTACGATGCAGCCCACGGTGGTCATCGAGATATTGCTCCAACCGCCGTTGATCATCGCGCAGCCCACTCAGCTCGTCGATCCAGGCGTCATCATCGCGCTCCGGTGTCAGCGCGGCTTCCCGCTGTAGCTGCGGGATCGGCTCGGCGCTGAATTGCTGCGTCAACACGGTCATGGCTTGTCGAAACAGTGGATCGTCGCCGCTGCCAAATGCTTCACGTTGCTCTATAGCGGCCGCGAAGGCCTGTTCCTGCTCGGTGATTTTTGTGTCGAGTGCGTCGAGTGACTGTTGTGCCTCAGCGACCTGCTGTTCCAGTGGCTCGGCGCCTGCCGCGACATCCGCCGCGCGCTCGTAGTCAGCGAGTGCCACGGCCGCATCGGCAGCAGCCTGATCGAGCCGCTCGGTGTGCGCTGCAAGCCGCTTCGGAATTTCGTGCAGTAGATGATAATTCTGTCGCGCACGCTCGTAGCGAATATGCCGAGCGACCGCGCGATCCATAAAGCGCGCAAAGAAGCCGGCGCGATATTCGGACGTGCCATAGTGACGTCCCCACAGGTACATAAACATCGGGTCGGCTTCGAACGGCACTTTTTTCGCTTCCCGGCGAGCGCTGGCTTCGGCGGTTTTTTCCTCAGCCGCCGCTGCTATATCCAGGGCGCGCTGAGCGTCGTCACGCTGCGTCTGGTACTGAGCGTCGTCTTGCAGCGTAACATCCACCTCGGCCAGCAGATCCTCGAGCGTCTGCTCATGGCCAGCCAGTGTCTGTTCAGCGCTCGCACGCTGCTCGCCGAGATCGGTGATCGCAGCGTCCATACGATCGATGCGTTCCTGCAAGCCGGCCAGCTGCGTATCGCGTTCTCGCAGCAATTGAGCGGCCAGTTTGTCGGCCTTATCCAAGGCGTCGCCGAAACTCTGGTCATCGAGGTCTGCTAATCGCCGTTTGGCAAGGCGACGGTAGATTCGGGCTTCGGCCTGTCGGTTGCGAGCGAGTTCCGCACTGGCGCGCTGCAACTCGATGTCGGCCTTGCGATACGACTGACGGCTCTCGGTCAGCGCCCGATCAATATCGGCCAGTAACGCGCGTCCGCTACTCATCGTGGTGCCTCCCAGCGATGAATGGTGCCGCCCAGCGTGTTCAAGCTGTATTCGATATCGAGATAACCGCGTCGCTTCGTGCCTGCGGCAGCCGCCTGGATGATGCCATCATCCTGTTTGTCGCGACGGACTCGATCGAAGACTGATTCGGCAACACGCACACCCCAACGGCTGACTTGTGCCTGGCTGCCATCCTCTTCGGAGTCAATGCTCACTGTCACGGGACGGTTGTTGTCGTCGATAGCTTCTACGATCAGGTAGTAGTTGCTCGCCCGGCGATTGTTTGGCGGCTCACGGATGACGCCGCTCAGTTCGCCGGGACGTGACACAATGCGGATACGAAAATCCTGTTCCAGTTGGTCGATCATGCGCGTCAACGCATCGGCGCCATCATCCGCGCTTTCGAAATCGCCGCGTCGCAGTGCGCTGGTCGCGGCTTCGAACAGCGCGTCGATCTCGGCATCGATTGTATCGGGGATAGCGATGTCGCGCGCTTCGCTACGCAGAAGCGCCAACCTCGCCGGTAACTGCTCGAGGCGGTCGAGATCACCGAGTGCTACGTCGGTGTCGGTCAGTGCGCGCCGCGCTGCACGGAGGTATTGGTCCTGTAGCGCCAGCTTTTCATTCAGCATGACACGGCGGGTGTCCAGCGTATCCACATCGACGCCGACGGTTTGCATAGACAGCGCGCTTTCGAGCTGCTGCTCTGAAAGGTCCAGACCGGCTTCGATACGTCGTGACAATTGATCAAACGCGCCCGATAGCTCGCCATCCGGCCTGCGGCGCTGCTCGTCCTGCCAGCGCGCCACCAGTCGGTCGCGTTGTGTGATGAGCTCATCCATATCCGCTTTGGTGGCGATAACGCGATTATTCAGCTGGCTGACCGCCTCGGCGCGCTCGCGCTTTTCCGGATATTCGACGAAGCCATACCAGCCGCCAGCGATGATGCCGAACAGTGCCGCCAACGCACCGATGCCCCCGCCAATCCGTCTGCGGTTGATCCAGGCCATCAACAGTCGCGATTTGAAACCACCCGGGGGTGGTTCGTAGGCGTATTCCTGCTCTTTGAGGGCCGCAACGCCATTGGCGATCATCGCATCGTCTACTGCGATGCCTTGAGCCGCGTAGGCTCTTCGCACGCGCTCGATTAACGCACGCTCACGCGCGCTTTCGTTCAACGCACGCGCGACGAGCTTATCCTCGTGGCGCAGCATGTCGACCACATCCATGGCCAACATGACATCGCTTAACGGTACGTCCTGCTTTGGCAGTTCCGGCTCAGACATCGTGTCGGTAGTCGCTCGGGGCTAGACTTCGGTCGGTAGCACCAGCGCGTTGCCTTTGTTGGCCAATGCGGCCATACGACGCTTGCCATCTTCGACGGCGGTGCGAATTTCCTCGGCATTACGGGTCGCCGCATCGCGCATTTCTTCGATCAGCGTGACAGAGCGTTCCTGGAAATTGACAACGGAGTCGACGAGCGCCTTGACCGCATCGGCGCGAATCGTCGGGCCGTAGCCTTCCTTGATCGCTTCTTCCTGCACTTTGCCGCCGATATCGGCGAGCACTTCTAGACTCTTGCTCACGCCTTCTTTCATCGACTTCAGGGTCTCGGTGCTTTCGTGCAGACCATGCAAGCCGGTAAATGATGCCGACAATGCGGTAAACACCGTTTCATTAGTGCCGAAGAACATCACCGCTTGCGAGTAGACGCGCTCCTTCGCATTAGTGGTTTGCAGCAAGCGCGCCATGACGGTTTCGCTCGTGTTGTACGACACTGTCAGGTTGTCCGAGAGATCCTTCGAAATCTGGTAGCGCTCGTCGGCCTGTTGCAGTTTGCGCAGCTGCGCGTCGCGGGCGAGTTCGAG
>JBCAZB010000042.1:0-12133 GCA_038533315.1 Pseudomonadota bacterium
CCAAAACGGTGTTTCTGAAACTGCGCGAGCTACGTAACAGCTGGTAGCGACCAGAGCGTGCACAGAGCACGAAAACAAACGATCGCACGCGCGAGTGCCTGGTGCTCGCGGGGCGGCAGTGGCTTGCCGTAGTAGGCAACGAGCAAGATATCGCGCTGTCGCGCATTCAACTCGTGCCAGCAAATCATCGCCGCGAGATCGAACCAACGATCACCGGGACTGGCGAACTCCCAGTCGATGAACTGCACCGGATCCGTGTGCAGAATATTGCTGTGCAACACATCACGATGGCATAGCACCTGCGATGCGATATCGGTCTCCGGCTCATTGTCGTAGACCTGTTGCACGCAAGCGCGCAACGTTGCATCGGTTGGTTGACCGGCGCGTTGCCAATAGCAATCGGCGGCTTCACGCAGCGTGTAGCCCGTCAGTACAGACGGCACAGCGATACGATGCAGTTTCGCGAGCGCCGCGCCCACCGATTCAAGACCGATACGCGAGACGATGACGTCAGGGTCAAATGCGCCGGCCGATTCATAACGGGTGATCAGCAAGCCCTCTGCCGGATCAGCGAACAGGATTTCGGGTGACAGCCTATGATCGACCGCGAGCTGGTGGATCACCAGCTCGCGTTCGTGATTGGTGACAGGTTGACCGAACGACAAACTATGCGTGCGCAGTACGGCATCGACCCCGTTGAATCGCACGAGCCAGGCTGCATTGCTGATCGTATCGAAGGCACGCAGCGGCTCGACAGTATGGCCCGACTGCCGGTGGATGTGCGCGACAGCCGAGTCGATAGATAGCGTCATGCAGGCGTGCTCATGGATCGTCGCCACTGGCGGTAGCCAAACGGAATCAACACAACATACAACACAAATAGCAGAGCGGTCAGCACCAGTCCGCGATGCGCGAACAGACCCACCGAGACGATATCGATCACGAGCCAATACCACCAGTTCTCGAGTATCTTGCGCGCCGTCAGCCAGGTTGCCCAGACAGCACTCCAACTGGTCGCTGCATCCACAAAGGGGTTGGCCTGATTCGTGTAGCGTTGCAACAGCGTGCCACTCATGAATATGAGCAAGCCAATAAGGACCAGCGCCAGCAAATGCCACCGCCAGTGAAGCGTTCGCACCCTTGCCGTCGATGTACGTGGTCCACCACGGTGCCAAAACCAAAAACCGTACACGGCCATAACCAGATAAAACGCATTCAGCGCGCTCTCCATGTACAAGCGCACGTCCCCGTACAAGTAAACATAGACACTCGTTGATAAAAAGGCGCACGGCCAACACCAAATCGACTGGCGGATCGCTAGCAACAAATACGCGAGCCCGCTGAGTACGGCGATCCATTCCAGCGCGGGTGTCGCCAGAAATTGCGTGACCAACAGCGACACAGACGCGTCAGACGGCATCGCTACAGGGGCAACAGCTTCATGACGAAGATGCTCTTGCCATAGGTTTCGAAGCCATACCGCCACGTTTCCGTCAATGCGGTCATCAAGGCATCGTAGTCGCCGGTTACCTGGGTGCTCATCGGATTCGTCTCAACCAACAAATCGGGATACCCATTCAAGCGCGCGATGATGTCTTTGATCGGATCGATATAATTTTCGGTCAGTGGATAAAAACTCAAGTCTGCTCTTGCTTGCATCGCGTCCTAAGCCTCTTAATGATCAATAGCGCCAGTCGACACTGACACCGTATTGGCGAGGGTCACCCAAGCGCAAGTACAACGTATCTTCGAAGTTCGGCGGCTCGTTGCCAAAGAAGAAGCCTCGCACGCCATAGCGCTCGTCGGTGAGGTTACGCGCCCAGACACTGACTTCAAACCGGTCCCACTGGCGCCCGGCACGCAGGTTGGTGATGACACGTGATGCCGCGCGCTGATCGTGGCTGTTGGAAAAGAAAAACCCATCCATGGCACTGACATCCGTTCGCCAGAACCAACCATGTGGGTGTTGCCACTGTGCGCTGAGCGCCGCCGTATAGCTCGGTGCATGCGCTTGCTCGCGCCCTGACACATCCACGTCCGGCGTGACGAACTCGTCGAAGGTAACATCGAGTAAGCCCAGACTCGCACCGATTTGCCAGCGTTCGGTAACCTGAAAACGACTCTCGACCTCCAGCCCGAGATTATCTCCGCTCGCGGCATTGTCCTGGAAGAACACGAATGTAGAGGGATCGTTCGGTACGAGCTGGAACGAGGTATCCACCTGTTGGTCGCGTCTGCGTGAGCGAAACGCGACGATACTCGCCTGCGCGCGGTCGGTATACCAACGTACCCCGGCTTCCAGATTGACGAGAAACTCGGCATCAAAAGTACGACGCCCCTCGGGAACGGCGCCGAGGTTGAACCCACCCATCTTGTAGCCGCGCGAGAGCGACACGAACCCCGTCAACCCTGGCTGCCACGTATGCGACAAGCTGACATGCCCACCCCAGGCCGACTCGGACGGACCAACATTCAATCCGCTGCTGTCACTGTAGTCGGTGCGGCGTCGCTCTACGCGCGCACCGAATGACACGGCTGTATCTGCGCTCACCGCCCAGTCCAACTGCCCGAATGCGGCGAGCTGCGTCGCCTCGTAGTCACTGCTCGATTGACTGACACCTAGCTCGCCCGGGAACGTGCCATCTGTGAAGACACCGTCGTCGTTGGTTTGCAACGATTCTGACAAGCGCAGCGCATAGACTCCGACCAACCAGTCCGTCGTGTCGTTGAACAACCGCCCTTCAGGACCGGAACGCAAACGAAACTCTTGATTGATCGTATCCCGTTCCCGTAACCGTTCTGAGAAGAAGTCGTAGTCTGGTGCAAATGGCGCGTCGGCGGGTGGCGCGAAAAAATCGAACCAATACGCCTGATTGCCCCAGTCTGCATCGAAGCTAAACTCAATATCGGACTGCGCAATGCCCGTGACACTGACGAACTCCCAGCGATCGCTCGGGGCGTGCGTAATCTTCATTGCCGCAGCAAGCGACTCTTGCGCGTCGCGACCGGGCCGATCGGAAAACGTGGTTAGCCCATTGTCGAGCACAAAGGCATCGTAGCCATTGTCTTGGTCGACCACGAAGCCCGTCAGATCGATGGTAGTGGCATCACTGGGTGTTATGCGGAGCTTGCCACGCAGGAAATTCTCCTGCCGCTCATTGGTGTCGTCGCGGCCAAGGAACGCATTGTCGCGAAAACCATTCGTTCGAAAGTGTTGTCCGGCAATGCGATAAGCCACTGATTCCGAGACCGGGCCGCCTACGGCAAAAGCCGCCGATGCGAGACCATCATCGCCGATCGACAAGCGCGCCCGCGCGTCAAACGTCTCCGTCGGTGCCACGGTGGAGAGATAGATCAAACCGGCCAACGCGTTCGCACCGTAGCGCGTCGCTTGCGGACCGCGCAGCACTTCGATGCGCTCCACATCCCATGTGTTCGCAATGCCACCGATGCCGGAGAAGTCGATATCGTCGATGATAAAACCAACCGATGGGTTAGGAGCACCTTCGTACTGGCTGCGCTCGCCGATACCGCGAAGCTGGAAAAATCGCGCACGGTTGCTGCCGCCCGCCCAATTCAGATTGGGAATGAGCTGGGTCAGTTCTTCGAAATGTGATTGAGCCGCCTGCTCGATCGTGTCGCGATCGAGTACCGCGATACTCGACGGTACCTCAGGCAGTGTGCGTGATTGATAATCGGCGCTGACGACGATTTCGTCCAGCGGCGCCTGCGCGAACACAGACGATGTTGAAGCAGCCGCTAGCACTGCGGCGATGGATAAGTATCGCATCTACCCTCCCTACGCCGGCATAACCCGGGTCAGGTTCGAAGGGTTCCCACAGTCGGCAATATGGCCTGTGCGGATCTCAGGTCAGCGTGACCACCCCTGGCAAGCGCGAGAGTATAGCGGAAACTGCGGCGCGGAAAAAAGCGCTAGAAGCCGGCGAGCATCATCGTCGCGCAGACGCAGATCGCCGCGCCGGCGAGCGTATGCGCGTGACGTTGCATCAGTGATCCGGCGTTCGGCTTTAGCGCCGACAAGCCCCAGCGACCGAGCAACACCAACGTCAGCATGGTCGCAATGGTCGCGACCGCAAACACGAGCGTCACGAGAATCAGGCCTGCCGTGTTTTCAGCCGCCGCCGGATACATCAAGACAGGGATCAGCGCCTCGCAAGGACCGAACGCAAACACGATAAACAACGCCCAGGGCGTCACGCTGAAACGCTCGCCGTCGGCATGCACGTGTGCGTGATCGCTCACGTGATCGTGCGCATGATCGTGCGCGCTACCATCGGCGTGCGTATGCCAGTGGCTATGCGGTTTGGCGGTGTGCGCGCGACGCAAGCCCCACACCATGTAGACGAGACCAACGGACAACAAGCCCCACGCCGCCAGATCGCCACGCACGCCCTCGAACCACTCCAACTCTCGGAGTGCAAGCCCAAGTGCGACACCGATTAAGCCAAGCAATACCGAGCCCGCCACATGCACGACACCACAGGCCGCCGTGATCGCTGCCGTCCGCCGCACGCTCCAGTCCCGCGCTCGGGACAAGACCACAAACGGCAGATAGTGGTCGGGACCAATGGCCGTGTGCAACAAGCCAATACCGCCTGCGGTAAGCGCGAGCGCAATGATTTCAGGGGTCAGCCAGTCCACGTCGTGGTGCTTCCTTTGCCAGAGCTGCCGTACATCTTAAGCTATTTCGACCGCGAAGCCGCGTCGAATCTGGTAACCAATGCCGATGTATCCCAACGGCCGCCGCCCGCTGCGACCACTTCCTCGTAGAAACGATCGACGAGCTCTGTGACCGGCAATGCGGCGCCGTTACGTGTTGCCTCATCGAGCGCAAAGCCCAGATCCTTACGCATCCACTCGATCGCAAAACCATGATCAAACTCGCGTGCCGCCATCGTGGCTGCACGGTTATCCATCTGCCATGACTGTGCGGCACCACCACCAATCACGTCGAACACCGCGGCCGGATCGAGCCCCGCTTGCTCGGCAAAATGTAGCCCTTCTGACAAGCCTTGTAGTAGCCCGGCGATGCAGATCTGGTTGACCATTTTCGTAAGCTGCCCTGCACCACTGTCGCCCATGCGGCGCCATTGACGTGCAAAACATGCCGCCACCGCCTCGGCGCGATCACAGGCCTCGACGCTGCCGCCAACCATGACCGTCAACACGCCGTTCTCGGCACCGGCCTGCCCGCCCGACACAGGCGCATCCACAAACGCGACACCGGCTGCCGCCGCTTCGGCTGCCAACGCACGAGCAGCCGCGGCAGACGTGGTCGTGTGATCGACGAAAACTGTGCCCGGCGCCATCGCCGACAACGCGCCGTCGTCGCCGAGCACCACCGCCCGAATATCGTCATCGTTACCGACACAGGCGAAGACCATCTCAGCGCCCGCCGCCGCTTGGGCAGGTGTTTCGGCCAGCTTGCCAGCGTATTCGCCGACCCACTGTTCGGCCTTGCGAGTCGTACGGTTATAGACCGTGACCGTATGGCCCGCGCGCTGCAGATGCCCCGCCATCGGGTAGCCCATCACGCCGAGCCCCAAAAATGCCACTCTCATAACGCTGCGCCTATTGTTGGAAATCGGCCGGACTAAACGGCGTAGAAATCATTTGCTCGAAGCGCGCCCAGCGCGTCTGAGCGTCAGCATCACCGCGCTCGATGTGCGCTTGCACGAGATCCTGACCGAGGTTGTAGTTGATCACGTAGCTGCGGTATTGATCGAAAAAGCGCGTGCGTTGCGCTGCGCGTTCCGGCGAACTCAATCCGTATTTAACCAACCACGCGATCGCCTCCTCGCGGGTGATGTCGCCATTCAGATAGTCGCGAGCGGCCTCATTGCCGGCGTAACTCAAACCGGCGAGTAGCGCTTGCAAGGCGTAGTAACGATCCGCTTGGCTGGCATCGAGTCCGGCTAGCGGAAACAACACGTCCCGTTCGTAGGCGACGCGTTCCTCAGCGGGAAACGCAAGCTTGATACCATAGTTGCCGGTGCCCTCGGCGATCAGCGACTGTTGGCTAAACAACGGATACAGCGAGTACTCAACCCAACCCTTGTCGTTTAACAGCTCTTTTTCGAGCAAGGCGTTAAAGGTGTGATGTCCGGGGTAGCCCTCGTGACAACCGAGATCAACAGCGCGGCTAATCTGCAGCGGAAAATCGGTATTCACTTGAATCAAGCTATGTGCGTTGCCCTGGTACCAGTTGTAGCCGGACCAACTCTTGTCGGTCACATATTCAATCGTGAACGACTCGTTGTCAGGGAGCTCGATGTACTCCAGTGTGCGTCGACGACATTCCTCGATAGACGCCTGAAATACGGTATCCACCTTATCGGCCGGCACCGCAAACTGCGCCTTGAACGCCTCGACGCGTTCCGGCAACGACGCATCACCCGGCAACAGCGCATCGATCTCGGCAAGAATCTGATCAAAATGATCCGGGCCAAAATCCGGCGCGCTGACCCCGAACAGCGCCTTCGCCTCGACATCGAACGGCGCGTATTGCTGGCGGTTGATATTGATGCGCATGTCGAGGGCTGTCAGCCGATCCAGCAAACCTTGAATGCGCACCGCATCGCCATCGTCGACCGCATCGAGTGACGCACGAACGCGTTTTGATTCGGCAGCGATTTGATCGAGATCCCAGCCCAATTGCTCGGCTTTGCGCTTCAGCTCGTCCGGACCCGAGTAAGCATCGACATGATCGGCATCGATCTGCCCCATCGCAAGCTCAAGTACCACGTAATCGCGTGCGAGATCCGCAACGTCGGGGGCCGTCGTCGGGGATTCTGCGACTTGCGGCTTTCCGCACGCAGCAAGGACCGCCAAGCATGAGGCGATCGTCAATCGGTTTAACATGTTGTTCTCCGCAACCGGGAAGCAGCGACGCCACAGCGAGCATCACCGTGTTCGATGAATGCGCTATCATCGCCGCTGCCATGTTGTCAGGCAAGCCAAGGCCCACTGAGACTGCGGGAGAAACCGATGCGACCCACTTTAGTTTTATTCATGCTGGCGATGTTAGTGACGCCCGCCCGCGCCGACGACACGACGCTTGCTGTGCTGCCCTACGCCGAGCGACCCATCGCTGAAAATCGGATTGTCGAAGAACGGCTGAACACGTTGCTGCCGACACTAATGCGCGAAGCCAATATCGATATGTGGCTCGTCATCGCGCGCGAGTACAACGATGACCCGGTGTTTCTGTCGCTCGTGCCGAAGCCGCGTTTCACGGCGCGCCGCACCACCATCCTGATGTTCCATGACCGCGGCGAGGACGCTGGTGTTGAACGTCTCACGATCAGCCGTTACCCACTCGGTACGTTGTACGACGCGGCGTGGGAAGGTGGCGATCTCGACGCGCAGTGGGCGCGCCTGGGAGAAATCGTCGCTGAGCGCGCACCCGCGCGAATCGCAGTCAACGTCAGCGACACGTGGCCAGTCGCCGATGGATTGAGCCATGGACTGCATCAAAAACTCGTGGCCGCTATTGGTCCTGATTATTCAGATCGGCTGGTGTCCTCCGAGCAACTGGTCGTACGCTGGATGGAGACGCGCCTGCCGAGCGAAGTTGAGATCTGGCAACGCGCCGTGGGCATCGCGCGTGCCACTATCGCTGAGGCATTCAGTGCTGCCGTGATTACACCCGGCGTCACGACAACCGAAGATGTCGCCTGGTTTATTCGTAGTCGGTTTGAGTCGCAGGGCCTCGCCCCGTGGTTTCATCCGGACGTCAACGTGCAACGCCCGTCGACGGATCAGGATCCCGACGCGCCGTTCTACGGAGAGTATGGCGTCATTATCCAGCGCGGTGATGTGCTGCACACCGACGTTGGGCTGTGTTACCTCGCCTTGTGCACCGACACCCAGGAGATGGGCTACGTACTGAAACTCGGCGAAACGGAACCACCCGCGGGACTGCAGCAGGCGATGTCGGACGGTAATCGCTGGCAAGATTTGCTGACCGATGCGTTTGAAACGGGGCGCACCGGCAACGAGATTCTGAGCGTCGCGCAACGCGCGATCAAACGAGCGGGGCTACGCTCATCCATCTATTCCCACCCGTTGGGTCTGGTCGGCCACGGTCCCGGCCCGACGATCGGCATGTGGGACAATCAGGGCCCGACACCAGACCGGGGCGACTGGCCGCTGTATCCGAACACCGGATACGCGATCGAGGGCAATATAAAGGTCGCGGTGCCCGAGTTTGATGGTGCGTTAGTGCAAATGAAGCTCGAACAAAGCGCGTTTTTCGATGGTGCGCGGGTGATCTATCTCGCCGGGCGACAAACCTCACTGCATGTGGTGCGCTAGGCTAGGCCGTCGATAGCCAATCCACGACCGCATCAGCAAACCGCTCGCCCGCCGGGGGGTCGGTGCGCAGGTACAGCGACGGCTCGATCAGCTCGAGTTCGATCAGCAGCCAGCGATTACCGTCGCGCACGATATCGACGCGTGCGTACAGCGGCGTTTCGCTCAGCGCCGCGAGTACCGATCGGCCGCAATCGAGCATGCTGGGCTCGGGTTCAAAGGTTCGAATATCGCCACCAAATTCTTCCTGGACGCGGAAATCACCGGTCTTAGGCTTTTTGACGATAGCGTGGCTGAAATCACCGCTGAAATAGAACAGTGAATACTCACCCTCCGCGACCACTTGGTTCAGAAACGGCTGCCACATCCAGTCACTGTCGGCGTGGGCTGCGACAATCTCCGTTGAAAGTTCCTCGGAAGCATCGACAGGAATCCTGAACGTCCGATCAGCGCCGGCGCTGATGGTCGGCTTGATCACCCATTCGCGCCCGTCGGCCGCGCGCAAGTCAGCAAGCGCTGCTTGGGTTAGTCCGTGACCAAAGCGCGTCGGCACAGTGACAACACCCTTGTCAGCCAGTCCCTGCAGATAGTGTTTGTCCATATTCCAGCGCATCATCGCAAGCGGGTTGGCTAAGCGCGTTTGAGCATCGATTATGGTGAGTGCATCGAAGAACGCATCGGCGTCACGCTGATAATCCCAGGTTGAGCGGACAATCACGGCATCAAACTGCGACCAGTCGGCGTCAGCGCGCCAACTGATCGTCTCGACTGCCAGATCGCGTGCGGTAAACGCTGGCAATGCAACATCGTCATCACAAACATAGTGCCCCATGTCGTCCTGACTCAGAAAGACAATGCGTCTTGTCGCCATCGTTAGATCTTCTCCACGCCGCCGAATGCTTCGAGTAGTTCGTCGAGCAAGCGGCCGAGCTGGACCGACATTACCGCGAAATCCTGATCGAAGGTGCCGACCACATCCTCAGCTTCACCGTCGCCATGATCGGTAATTTTCGTTTCGAAACGCAATCGTGTCAGTGCGAAATCATCAGCCAGTACAAATAGAATCGACTCACGCCACAGCAACGCGAGTTTGGTGACACGCTTGCCTGCATCGATATGCGACAACACCTCGCGTGAGTCAATCTCCTGATACCGACAACGCACGACGTTACGCGCTTCACGGGTATTCTGCAGCTCGATCTCTTGCTCTAGATCGAAACCATTCGGCACTCGGCTCTTCAGCCAGCGCGTCATGATGTCTGCCGTATCGCCGTGCGAATCGAGCGGCACCAGCGGCAGCACATCCAGCGCATTGCGCAGTTGGTCGATCAGTAATTCCGCCTTGGTTGCACTCGATGCATCCACCAGCAAATACTGCCGTTGCATATCGAAGTAGGCGAAGATCAACTCCGATTTCGTCAGTGCACGTGGCAGCAACTCCATCATGACTTCATCTTTGAGTGTCGTCTTCTCACGCCGCAGCACCGGACGGCCTTCACGGGCCTCAAGCGCTTCGACTTTCTCTGCAACACGCTCGTTGACCGCGGCGGGTGGCATGACCTTTTCTTGCCGACGCAGGCAGATCATGGTCTGGTGCCCGACCGTGTGCGTCAGCATCTCGCCATGATGACCGAGCGGTGGCACGAAGCCATTGCGAGCCTGATCCACCTTGCCACAGGGTGAGAACTGATTGGCGGCCAATGCCTCCTCCAGCTTCTCGGGCGTCAATCCAATCGAGTAGGTCAGGCGGTAGGCACGGAGATTCTTGAACCACATAAATCGAGCGATGTTTGAGCCAGCGGGCGAGCGATTGTCCGGACAGCCGCTGGCAAAATCAAGCGAAGCGCCTCGCCACTGAACCAAACCGACCTAAGCGATTGATTTACCCGGATTGCGCAACCGGCAATTGCGCAAGATGGGATCCGATACACTCGCTCATTGAGCGCAGTGATTCGGACGATTGTAGACTCGCTTCGGACCTTCTGAGCGGGACTCCGATCGACAAGCGGGACTGCCTTGCTCGCTTAGCCTACATGCACTCGCAAGACAGTCCCGCTTGTCCTGTGACGGCACAAACGTTTCCGTCGATCAGTACGACGTGCGTGTGGGCCGACGCTCGAGGCCGGGAGGCTGTTTTTCGAACGAGTCTTCTCGAGTGAGAAAAAGAGATCGTTGGCCCCTCTCCTGCGCAGCACTACCAACAAACCACCCGCTTCGATCTGCTCGGACGCTCAAAGGCCAGGGAGCTGTTTTCTGAGCGAATGTAGATTGAGCGAAGAAAATAGACCGCCGGCCCTCTCCTGCGCAAGACTACCAACAAACCACCCGCTTCGATTTGCTCGGACGCGCAAAGGGCGGGGAGCTGTTTTCTGAGCGAATGTAGATTGAGCGAGGAAAATAGATCGCCGGCCTTGTTCGTGCTTTCACCGCCAAAAGGTGGCTGGCCAAATCACTATCGCGCCATAGATTGAATCCGAACGAGCAATGCGTTGGCGGCCTTCGCTTCCTCGGTGTCCGCTGGTGACAAATTCAATGCCCGTCGCGCCAACAACTCCGCTTGGCGAATATCACCCTCCTGCAGTCGCAACCGCGCCAGCGCCAACCAGGGTTGTGGATGGTCCGGATCGATTCGAACGGCATTTTCGAGCGCTGCACCGGCGATGCCTGGTTGGCCGGCCGCCATTTCTGCCTCGGCCTCCTTGATCAGCGTTACCGTCGCCGGACGGAGCGGAGGCAATTGACGCTCTGTCGGCAAGACGTCCGACTCATCTGCAACAGTGCCACTCGACTCGGCGACCGGCGTGTTCGGCGTGTTCGGCGTCGTGAAAGTAGGTTCTTCGAATAGCGAACAACCGCTCAGAAGCACTGCCGTTACTAGCAAAACTGTATAACGCATCATTAGAACGTATCTCTCAACCATTTCAGCGCCCGTCCGCCCAACCCTGCCCGCCGACAGCGTCGATCGTTCGCAATCTCGGCCTTCGCCGGCACGCCAATCATGACCGCATCGTCGCAGGCTGTGTCGACCTGCAGGCCCGACGCATAATGTAGCAGAGTCGCACGACTGTCATCAGGCGCGCTGAGCTGCAAACCCCTGGGTTCCGCCGCTGCCATCAATGCGCCCCATACTGGCAGCGCTGCGCGTGAACCGGTCAGCCCACTGGGCGTATTGTCATCGTTGCCCACCCAGACAACCGCGAGACGATCTGCACTGAAGCCGGCAAACCAGGCATCGCGGAAATCGTTGGTCGTACCGGTTTTGCCGGCCACGCTGACCGAATTGCCTAGTATCGTGTTAAGTCGACGGCCGGTACCTCGCCGCGCAACTTGTAAGAGCCCGGTCTGAAGCTGGTACAGCGAATCGCTGTCGGCAACAGAATCGACTTCCAGCGGATACCGCGACACCGCGCTACCA
Organism: Pseudomonadota bacterium; assembly: GCA_038533315.1. GTDB lineage: Bacteria > Pseudomonadota > Gammaproteobacteria > Steroidobacterales > Woeseiaceae > CALBPI01. The sequence goes on from JBCAZB010000042.1 coordinate 11,750, forward strand.
TCGGCAGAGACCACTTCGCGCACTGTACGCAGCGGTGGTCGCAAACCATCGGACGCGAGCGAGACATACAAGTTCGCCACTTCGAAAGGCGTCATCTCGACCGCGCCGAGCAGTAGCGATGGAAACGGCCGATTAATGTCCGGGCCGCCGAGGCGCGCGAGCGTACGTGCGATCGGTCGTAAGCCGACGCTCAGTCCCAGACGAACCGTGGCGAGATTGATCGACTCGGCCAGTGCACGAAACAACGGCACCTCTCCGGCGTAACTGTCAGAGAAATTACGTGGCGTCCACTGGCTACCGTCGTCACCGGCAATCGAAAGCGGCGCGTCCTCGATGAGGGAGCCCAGATGCCAGTCTCCGGACTGCAACGCGGTGAGATAGACA
>JBCAZB010000043.1:0-12040 GCA_038533315.1 Pseudomonadota bacterium
ATAGCCTTTGTCGGCATCGGCAAACTCTTGTTCCTGCAAACGAACGTAAGCCGTCATATCTTCCCGCGCGTAGTCGTAGGCCAGATTGAACATGCTGTTCCACATGTTGTGGACGCCAGCGAGTGTGATGAACTGATACTTGTAGCCCATCGCACCCAATTCGCGTTGGAATTTGGCAATCGTCGCGTCGTCGAGGTTTTTCTTCCAGTTAAAAGACGGTGAGCAGTTGTAGGCCAGCAGCTGATCCGGGTACTCAGCTTTCACGACTTCTGCGAACTTGCGCGCCTCATCGAGGTCCGGTGTCGCAGTTTCACACCAGATCATATCCGCGTACGGTGCATAGGCCAGACCGCGTGCGATTGCCTGATCAATCCCAGCGCGCGTGCGGAAAAAGCCTTCTGGTGAACGCTCGCCAAGAATGAACGGACGGTCGTACTCATCCGAGTCGCTCGTCAACAGGTCAGCTGCGTTTGCGTCCGTGCGCGCCAACACGATCGTCGGTACATCCGCGACATCAGACGCCAGCCGAGCGGCTACAAGTTTTTGCACCGCTTCTCTCGTCGGTACCAAAACCTTGCCGCCCATGTGGCCGCATTTTTTCACCGACGCGAGTTGGTCTTCGAAATGCACACCGGCGGCACCTGCCGCGATCATGGCCTTCATCAATTCAAAGGCATTTAGCACACCGCCGAAGCCCGCCTCTGCGTCAGCGACGATCGGTGCGAAGTAATCGATGTAACCTTCGTCATCCGGGTTGATACCTTTTTGCCATTGGATCTGGTCCGCGCGAGCGAATGCGTTGTTGATGCGCTCGATCACCTTCGGTACCGAGTCGACCGGATACAGCGACTGATCGGGATACATCGTCATGCCAGAGTTGTTGTCGGCTGCCACCTGCCAACCCGACAAATAAATCGCCTGTACGCCCGCCTTGACTTGCTGCACAGCCTGGCCGCCGGTGAGTGCGCCCAGACAGTTTACGTAGTCTTTCCCAAATCGCGCCTCGGCACCACCATTGACGAGCGCCCACAGTTTCTCGGCACCGCGTCGTGCGATGGTGTTTTCCTGCTTCAGCGAGCCTCGGAGACGAATCACGTCTTCCGCGGAATACGGGCGCTGGACACCACTCCAGCGGGGGTTGTTGGCCCAGTCATCCAAAAGTCTTTCTCGTTCTGCTGCGCGATCATAGTTGCCGGTCGTCATCGGAGTTCTCCGTGGTTGCGGTGAAGAAGATGCGCTCATTTAGCCACTGGCCCGTATATAACGCCAGCCTATTATCTGTATACTCAACATTCATTTTGTGAATGTGAGAGCCATGAATCTCGCCAAAACAGATCTCAACCTTCTGGTGTATCTCGATGTCTTGCTCCGCGAGTGCAACGTGACGCGCGCCGCGCAACAACTCGGCATCAGCCAGCCAGCCATGAGCAATGGCCTGCGGCGGTTACGCGATGTCTTTGGCGATCCCCTGTTGGTTCGCACCAGTGAAGGCATGGCACCCACCGAACGCGCCAAGGCGTTGCAACCAGAAATTCGACAGGCCCTCGGGCAGATAGAACAATTCATCCAGCCCGTCGCCGAATTCGCGCCGTCCACCAGTGAGCGCGTCTATCGGATTATGTGTAGCGACTATGCGGAAGTGACGTTGTTACCTGGCCTACTCGGTCGACTGCGAAGAGAGGCACCCAACGTGACGATCGATGTTATGACGCCCAGTGACGTGACGTTTCTGGATGTGGAACAAGGCAAGGTTGATCTCGTTATCAACCGTTTCGACGATCTGCCCGTTTCGTTTCACCAGACGATATTATGGCGTGATGATTTCTCCTGTCTGGTCGCTAAGGCACGCAACCTCGAGAGCCTGAGTCTGGACACCTATCTTGCGTCGCGGCATGTCTGGGTGAGCAAAACCGGCATGGGCGTCGGCGTCGGCGTCGACCCCGAAGACGTTCAGCGATTGGGCTGGGTCGACAACGCGCTCTCTGAGCTCGGCCACCGACGCAACATCGCCGTGTTTACCCGACATTACCTCGTGGCGATGCAACATGCCGCGCAACAAGACCTGATCGCAACGGTGCCTGGCCGGGCCGCAGCGCTGTTGGCCACGCGCAGCGATGTGATCGTGTTGCCACCACCATTTGCTATCGAACCGATCGATCTGACGATGGCGTGGAGCCCACTACTGCATAACAATGCCGACCATCGATGGCTCAGGCGCTGTTTCCGCGAAGTCGCAAAGGCGGCGACCGCCGGCACCATTCCCGCCATGAATGATCGGAATTAATCCGATCAGATAGACTTATAGTCATTTCGCCACCAGACTTGGACACCGATTTTTAGGGAGTGCCCGCAATGAACCAGAGAACGACACGATCAGGACTACAGGTTGATGCCGGATTTTGTGCTTTCATCGAGACGGAAGCACTGCCAGGCACCGGCATCGAGGCTGATCTGTTCTGGACCTCTCTCTCAGCGCTGTTCACCGACTTGGCTCCGAAGAACCGTGACCTGCTCGCCGAACGGCAGCGCCTGCAAGCAGCCATCGATGATTGGCACCGCAAACAGGCTGGCCACGCACATGATCAAGCGCAATACATCGCATTCCTGAAGGATATCGGCTACCTGCTTGAGCCACCCGCAACGGCACCGCAAATCATGACAGCGAATGTGGATGACGAGATCACGCGACAACCGGGGCCGCAGCTCGTCGTTCCTGTCATGAACGCGCGGTTTGCACTAAACGCGGCGAACGCGCGCTGGGGCAGTTTGTATGACGCCTTGTATGGCACCGATGCGATCGACGAAGCCGATGGCGCCACTCGCGCTGGCGGCTACAACCCGGTTCGCGGCGCAAAGGTCATCGCCTGGGCACGCGCTTTCCTGGATAAGGCTGTGCCACTGGCCAACGGCAGTCACAACGACGCCGTGGCGTACGCCGTCACGGAGGGCGCCTTGCAAGTTAGCTTAGCCGACGGCTCGTCATCCGGCCTCCAAGATCCAGACGCACTTGTCGGTTTGCGCGGCAAACCAGAGCAACCTGAGTTAGTTTTGCTGTGCCACCATGGACTGCATATCGAGATCGTTATTGACCGCACGCATCCAATCGGGGCGGATGACGCGGCCGGTGTCGCAGACGTTGTACTCGAATCTGCAGTAACGACGATTCAGGATTGCGAGGATTCCGTCGCGGCCGTCGACGCGGCTGACAAAACCGTGGTCTATCGCAACTGGCTCGGACTCATGCGTGGCGATCTGACGCACACATTCGACAAGGGTGGCCGCACGATCGAGCGACGGCTGCATGATGATCGGCACTATCAGGCCGTCGACGGCAGCCCGCTCAGCTTGCCGGGACGGAGCCTGTTGTTGGTACGTAATGTAGGCCATTTGATGACCAACGATGCTGTGCTGGATAGCGACGGTAATGAAATTCCAGAAGGCATCCTCGATGCGCTGGTCACGACGACAATCGCGTTACACGATTTGCGCAAACAAACCGGCGAACCGGGTAACTCGCGCACCGGTAGCGTCTACGTGGTGAAACCCAAAATGCATGGCCCCCAAGAGGTGGCGTTCACCGGCGAGCTGTTCGATCGGGTTGAGCAGGCGCTTGGGCTAGCGAAGGCCACGGTCAAAATCGGCATCATGGATGAGGAACGCCGCACCACACTGCACCTGGATGCGTGTATTGGTGCCATTCCGGACCGTGTCGTGTTCATTAACACGGGTTTCCTGGATCGCACCGGCGACGAAATCCATACCGCAATGTTGGCGGGTCCGATGGTGCGTAAGGACGACATGAAACAGGAACCCTGGATCGATGCTTATGAGCGGTTGAACGTCGACATCGGTCTGGCTTGCGGATTGCGCGGCAAGGCACAGATTGGCAAAGGCATGTGGGCCATGCCCGATGAAATGGCCGGCATGCTCGCCAGCAAGCATAACCACCCGCTGGCCGGTGCCAACTGCGCCTGGGTGCCGTCACCCACGGCGGCAACACTGCACGCAACGCATTATCACAGCGTCGATGTCTTTGCGGTGCAGGATCAACTCGCCACACGGGCGCGCGCCTCTCAGGACGACATCCTGACACTACCGCTCGCCGACGATCCAACAGCGTGGAGCGAGGCCGACGTGCAGGCAGAACTCGATAACAACGTGCAGGGGCTGCTCGGTTACGTCGTGCGTTGGATTGATCAGGGCGTAGGTTGCTCGAAAGTGCCCGACATCCGCGACATTGGGTTAATGGAAGACAGGGCAACTCTAAGAATCTCAAGCCAGCACATTGCGAACTGGTTAACGCATGGTGTTTGCAGCGCTGAGCAGGTCGAGGAGACACTCCGGCGCATGGCCGCAGTGGTCGATGCACAGAATGCACACGACCCGCTATACCGCGCGATGTCGCCGGACTTTGCGGCCAGTTTCGCCTTTGGCGCAGCCCATGAGCTGGTGTTCAAAGGCGTCGAACAGCCTAGCGGCTATACAGAACCACTGCTGCACGCCTGGCGCAAAAAGGCCAAGGCTGCGTTTTCAAGCTGATGCAAAAATCCTTAACTTATTGTTTTAAATAATTAAAACAAATTTAGTTGATATATAAACTAAATGCCGATAGACTGCTGCGCAACGTGACACTCGGAATTCACCGGCAATGCACAACGCACGCCAGAAATTGGAACAAACAGCATGGTTTGCCGTCGTCGATGCCTATGAGAAATGCGGCCGACAATACGCGGCGATGCTGTCTGAGTTGTCGCTCACCGTTGCGCAGTATGACGCGCTGAACGTCATCAGAACGTTAGGCGACGACGCCACCCCGCGCGCGATCGCGGACCGCCTGTTGGTCACTCGGGGCAATGTGACCGGACTACTCAAACGTCTGCAGGACCATGGCCTGGTCACGACTCGGCCGCACCCGGAGGATGCGCGCTCGTTTCTATGCGCGCTCACCGAAGGAGCACATGAGCGACTCAAACGCGCTGATCGTGCAGCCAACACTTTTATTCGCCAACAACTGGCACCGTTCAGCGATGCGGCGCTGAACATCATGACGCGAGACATGCGCCACATGTCATCGCACCTCGACACCTTGAACCCAACCAGCATCGCCACCGACGCGATAAGGGAAACGTGATGACATCAACACCGCAACGCCCGGCTCCGGCCGCCCCACCCCGCTATGCATTCCTTGGCGAGAGCCGGGCCGCTATCGATCTGGCCCGCATGTGGCTACCGCTTGCCGCTAGCGAATGCACAAAACAAACACCAAAACAGGACCGTTTCGTTATGGTCATACCCGGCTTCGGCACGGACGATCGCTCGACGCTGCCGCTACGCCGCTACCTGAATAATCGTGGCTATCGAGCGGAAGGCTGGGGCCTCGGGCGCAATCTTGCGGGCGCCGACCTGCCGCATACGCTGGACGATCTCGACCCACGCTGGGACGTCGAACCGCGCGAACCCTATAACGGCGAAGGCGGTGTGCCTTACTTGTGCGACCGACTGATCGAACGCGTCCGCGAACGTTACGCCGAAGTCCAAACGCCGATTACGCTGATCGGCTGGTCGCTCGGTGGTTACCTCGCTCGCGAGGCCGCCCGTGATCTGCCGCAGATTGTGGATCAGATCATCACGATGGGTAGCCCGATCGTCGGTGGACCGAAATATACGACGGCGGCGCGGTTCTTCAAGGCACGCAAACAGGATCTCGATTGGATCGAAGCAGAAATTGCCAAACGCGAGTCGCAACCAATCGAGCAACCAATTACCGCAATCTACAGCAAGAGTGATGGTGTGGTCGGATGGACGGCCGCACAGGATTACTACTCAAAGAACGTGCGCCATATCGAAGTCCGTGGTTCCCATATCGGTCTTGGGTTTAATCCGACGGTATGGGGACACGTACTGAATGCGCTGGGCGAGCGCGACGCACGCGCGGCTTGATACCAAAACGCAGCTTGCCTCAGCCGTCGATTGCCTGGCACAGCGGTGTATCCGGTTCGTCTTGACAGACGTCCGGTGCGCCGCGCACGCGCCAATAATCGTAGAACCCGAGCCGCGCAATCAGTTGGGCGAAACGCTCGGTGGATCTCGCACTACCGCCGCGCGGATAAAACAATACAACTGACGTATCGAACAGATTGTCGGCGGACTCCGCGTCGAGTACGTCCAGCGCCGCATTTGGCAGGCCGCTCTGATCGAGCATATGGAAAGCGAGCCATGCAGGCAGACCAGCCTCGTAGGCCGCCATCACATCCGCAGTGAATTGGCCGTCGGGCCGATCAGCCGAATCGCGCTGCCGCTCCACATAAGCGCGCAGAACGCTGCGGTAGGGTGTAAACGGGGTTAGCTCCACCCAACGGAGCGCTCGATCGTAATCGCCGATTTCTGTCATTCCCATCCAGCGCCCTACCCAGACAACCGGTGTCTCGACGCCAAGATCCATCCACAGAAAATCGAGCATCTGCAGACTTTCCTGCAAGCGGCCGCGACTGTTTTCGTTCATCGCAATCTCGGTCAGGATCGGCGGCGAGTTGGGCTCTCGGTCGTTGGCCTGTTGGGTCAGCTCACTGGCGCGCTCCATCAAGCCCAGCTCTCTGTAGTGACCGGCGAACCAGAGCAATAGCGACGTGTTGTCCGGGTCTGCCGCCAGAGCTTCCGCATACACCCGCTCAGAGCCTAGCCAGTCTCCGCGACGGCGCGCCACCGTGGCCATCACGGAACGTGGCTCGGCTAATGAAGGATCGAGACGCACGGCACGGTCGGCAGCCAGCAATGCCTCATCGACTGCGCGCGCTTCCGTCACTTCGGTGGTGTAGGTGGGATATGTCAGCCACGCCGACGCCAGCGCCGCCCAGGCCTCCGCATAGCTGTCATCGCGTTCAACGGCCTCGGTCAGCAATTTGATCGCTCGTGCATTCGGCACCTCGCCACGTTGCCGCCACAAGCTGCGGCCGCGCTCGTAGAGATCGCGCGCCAGTGCGTCTTCGCTGGTGACCTGTATTGGCGCGCCATCGGTGCTGGGCGACTGCAACCCCAGCCACGCGACGGTTAGCAGGGCTAACGCGCCGATCCCTGCCACCAACCAGACGATGCGTGGTGCGCTACCTTGCCCTGAAAGTCTGCCGTCCACAGGTGTTACCGAGCGCGCATTCAGCCACGCATCCAATTCGGCCGGCAAGGCATATACCGTGCTGCGGCTCTGGTGCTGCTGACGATGGATCGGTAGCGATTCCTCACGCTCCCATCGTCGGGCACTGCGCTCGCTGCACCCGAGATACTTGGCGATGCGCTTCCAACCGACAAGTCGAGACTCGGCTGATTGACTGTCGCTGGCCTCCATCTTCGCTGCGCAATGCCCCGAAAAACCTACTCTGGCCACTAGGCTAGACGATCTGGGGTGAGTGGCCAAGTGTGGCCAATGCCGGCCATACCAGCGTTTTCCGGCTGGCCACCCTTGCGAGACAGCGACGGGACGCGTTCCACTCGGGCCATCTTCGAATTATGGAGCCGATCATGCTGCCTTTCCCACACGCCCATTGGTACGTTGGCGCGTTTATGCTGTTAACCGTCGCCGCGTTCTTGCCCTCCTACTTCGCGGTGCTGCCCACCGCACCGTGGGTACATCATCTGCACGGGATCACCGCCAGCGCGTGGATCCTGTTACTGATGACGCAGAACTGGAGTGCGCACCGTCGGCGCTGGCGGCTCCACGTTTGGTCAGGCAAGGCCAGCCTCGTACTACTACCGTTCTTCACGGTGGGTGGATTGTTGGTGACACAGCACACATTGCTACGAGACAGCAACTTCAAGACGCTGTTTGGGGAGGCCCTGTCGATCGCCGATTTGATTGTGTCCGCCGCATTCATTCATTTCTACGCAATGGCGCTGAGACACCGCCGATCGCCGGATCGACATGCACGCTACATGCTCGCGACAGTTATCCTGTTGGCCGGCCCATCCTTGTCGCGGATTTTCGCAAACTATGTGCCGGGCTTTCTTGTCCGCAGTCTCGAGACGTTGCCAAACTTTGGCGCGGCGCTCGATGCGAGCTTCGTGCTCGTGTGCGCATTTTGCCTGTTGCTCGTCATTCGGGATTATCGAGCGAACCAACCGATCGCACCGTTTAGCGCCGCACTGGCCGCCAACGCCGCGATGATTGGAGGCTACTATGGCATTGGCTATACCGAAACCTACGCACGTTTCGCTGACTGGTTCGCCATACAACCCGTCGGGGGTATCGTGCTGTGTGGTGCGGCTGCTTCTGTCCTAGCGAGCGTTTGGGGCTGGAACGCGGGCAAACTAAAAAACGCATCACCAGCCAATACGGAGGGATCAACCGCACAACAGACTGCCTGAGCCTCCAAAACGTTGCGGTTTGAGCGTTTTCATTCAGGAGCCGGTATTCTTGTCAGCATGAATGAACACAACGACGCCGAGTGCACCACTGGCTGACGCATGACAAACCGCGACGCATTACCACTCGTTATTGCGGTCACCGGGCATCGTGATCTGGTACCCGACGAGCTGCCGGGATTGCGCGCTGCGCTCGATCAGTTCTTTACTCGCATGCGTGCAGAGCATCCCCACCGACACCTGCGCTTGCTATCGGGGCTGGCAGCGGGCGCCGATCAAATCGCGGCGGAAGTCGCGCTGTCGCACAACATTGCGTTGTTTGCTGTACTGCCGATGAGCCGCGAGTCGTACGCTGCCGATTTCGCGGACGAATCGTCCGAGTCAGCATTCCAATCGCTATTGGACAGTGCTGAGCAAATCATCGAGCTACCGCCAGCGCGGCGCCCTGCCAACAGCGACGCTGATGAACGCGACCTGCAGTATGCGCAGCTCGGTGTTTTTCTTTGCGCCCATTGCCATATCTTGCTGGCTATGTGGGATGGCAAGCCTGGCGACCATCTCGGTGGTACCGGCCAGGTTGTCCGCTTTCACCACGATGATGTGATGCCGGGTTACGAGGACCATCTCGCAGCGCGTCAACAAATGTTGATCGATGACGAAAGCGACCTGGTTTATCAGATCGTCTGCTCAAGAGATCGCGATAACGGCGCGCCTGCCGACGGCCTGCAACCGTTATCCGCAGGCTGGTACACCAAAGATGCGGAAATTCCTCGCAGTCAAACGCTGCCCGTCCAGCATCAACAGATCTTCGCTCGCAGTGATGCCTTCAGTGCTGATGCGATACAGCATGCCGACACTATCGCGACTCGGCGTTATCCGTTGCTCGACGATGACGCTCGGTCGCTTCCGCAATCCGCCAGGCTCGCCGTCATCGATCGCCTGTTCTGTCAGGCTGATGTATTGGCGATGCTGTTTCAGAAAAAGACGTTGCTCGCGACACGGGTGCTGCACATGGTCGCGTTCTTAATGGGACTGTGCTTTCTGATCTACGCGGATTTGTTTGCCGCAAGAGGCTGGCTCATCGGCTTTATCGTGCTGTTTGCGCTGTCCAGTGCGCTGCAATCTGTTGGGCGGCGAGCGGGTTGGCATCGTAAATACCTCGATTACCGAGCACTCGCGGAAGGTCTTCGTGTTCAGTTCTATTGGGCAGCGGCCGGTGTGACGCATGAGAGCGCGACGCACTTCCCGCACGACAACTTTCTACAGATGCAAGACCCGGAACTCGGCTGGATTCGTAACGTCATGCGCGTCGCAGGCTTTGAGAACGACAGTCAGTCACATCCAGACACAGCGGGTATCGACTACGTACGTCGCACTTGGATCGGAGACAGCGAGCACGGGCAGCTTGGCTACTTTGCGCGCGGCACACACTTGCGCCAGCAAAGACAGCGATTGACCGAAGGCATCGGCAAACTCAGTCTGATCGTCAGTGTCGTGTTAGTCGCTGTGTTTATCGTGGCCGAGGCCTATATTCCAGAAGCATGGAACGACCCGATGCTGGCGCTGATGGGCGCCTTACTGCTCGCCTACGCGATTCGTGAAGGCTACGCTTATGCGTTGGCGGAGAGTGAATTGATCAAACAATTCCGGTTCATGGCGCGATTATTCAATAACTCGCGGCATCGACTCGCCGATACGCGCGACCCCGCTGAGCAACGGCAAATCTTATGGGCGCTGGGCAAGTCTGCATTGGACGAACACGGCGAGTGGTTGATGCTGCACCGCAACCGTTCTGTAGACGATGCCGAGTTGTGGCGTATGGGCGGCTAATTCAGCCAGCACAAGAGCGGTCAAACTGTCATAATGCGGGCAACAACGGGGAAACACCGTTGAATGAGCTCGATAATGAAAACAAAAAATTGAGGTACTTGTGTTGCCGTTGACGACCGCGCACATGAGAGACACGACTCGCCACTTTGCGACGCGCGAGTCCGGCCGCCGTGAGCCTAACGCGTGAGTCACGAGGCGATCGCCCCACCCTTCTCGAGCTATGACGGCGATGGGCCGTATACCTTTGTCAGCTATGCGCATGCGGATGCGGAAGATGTTTACGCTGAGATTAGCTGGTTGCACCAGGCCGGCATTCAGATTTGGTATGACGAAGGTTTGCACGCAGGCAATCGCTGGAACGATGATCTCGCGAAAGCCATCAAACGCAGCAGCGTTTTTCTGTTTTTTGTGACACCCCGGTCCGTCGCCTCGAATCATTGCTTGCGCGAATTAAATTTCGCACTGTCTGCCGATATTCCTGTGTTCTCCATTTATCTGGAGCCCACCGATTTACCGGATGGCGTGCAATTCTCTATTGGCGATCGCCAGTCGGTGATACGTTCGCGTTACGCCACTGCAAGCTATCGCGATAAGGTGTGTGCGGCGTTACAGGATATGCTTGCCGAGGTCGCCACCACCACTCTCACGCAAGGTGGCACTAATTTACCGACAAGGCCTAACCGGCTAATCGGAAGAGACACAGATCTCGCTGCCGTTTGCAGCCTGCTTGAGCAACACCGACTCGTGACGCTGACCGGCACCGGCGGCGCTGGCAAGACACGATTGAGCGAGGAAGCCGCATCGGAGTTTGTGTCGCTGATCTCGGCAGGTGTTTGGATGGTCGGACTCGCGCCGCTCACCAGCGGTGCACTCGTCGCACAGCAGATCGCACAAGTGTTAGCGGTGACCGAGATCGCGGGCAAAACCATCGAAGACACGCTCATTGACTTCCTGCGCACGCGCAGCATGTTGCTGGTGCTCGACAATTGCGAGCATGTCGTCGACGATGTCGCACGCGTGATCGCTAACATCACATCGCAGTGCCCGGAAGTACGCATCCTCGCCACCTCGCGAGAGGTACTGCATATCGCTGGAGAGCATGTCTATCCGCTACAGCCGCTTGGCACTGACACGGAAAATGATCAGCCGCCGCCAGCCGCTTTGTTGTTCGCCGAGCGTGCATCAGCGGTACAGGCAGGATTCACCCTGGACGATAGTTCGCTGCCCGCTGTCCTCAGCATTTGTGAACGCGTCAATGGGATACCCCTCGCCATCGAGCTCGCTGCAGCGCGTTGCAGTGTCATGAGCGTCAACGATATGGCGGAACGATTGTCAGCGAACTTTAAGGCGCTCGGGCGAGGTGGTCGCGACCGACTCGCGCACCAGCAGACGCTGCGCGCAACCTTGCAATGGAGTTATCGCCTGCTGTCCGGAGAAGAACAAGCACTGTTGCGCCGACTATCGGTGTTCAGCGGTAGTTTCGACCTGACCGCCGCCGAGACAGTCTGCGCCGGTGAACTCGTTGATCGCGATGATGTCATCGATCTCGTCGAACGACTCGTCGATAAATCACTCATCCAGTCCAATACCGGCGATGTGACAACGCGGCTCAACCTACTCGAGACGATTCGTGAGTTCGCGAGGGATTTGCTAAACGAGGAAGGTCGTCATGACACGGTTGCAGCTCGCCATCGTGATTATTTTCTCACAATCGCAGAGAATTCCGCACTTGCCATTCAAATAGACCCGGCCAAATGGGTCGGCGCGCTGGATGCGATGCAGCTCCATCAGGTCGAAAATGTGCTCCGCCTGCGCTCGATCGACGTCGCGCTGCACGCAACCCTCGACGAAAATCGTG
>JBCAZB010000044.1:0-11992 GCA_038533315.1 Pseudomonadota bacterium
TCGGTCACCGACGCCACCCTTGAAGAACACTTGCATCGCGTTGGCGATAGAGCGTTTTTCCGGTTCGTGGTATTCGCGGCTGTAGCGCTCGTCTTCTTCGATATGCATCTTCTCGCGCAACGCATCGACACGCGGATCGGCGGCCACATCGTCTTCATAGTCTTCCGCGACAAGGTCGCCTTTCAGCAAGCCAATGGCTGCCATGTATTGCAGACAGTGGTCGCGGTCCGCAGGATTGTTCAGTGCGCCGGACTTACTGATGATTCGGATCGCCGATTCATGCGTTGTGATAACGATCTTATCGATATCGTCGAGTCGGTTGGCGACTTGCGGGTGTAGCTGCACAGCCGCCTCGACCGCCGTCTGCGCATGGAACTCGGCCGGGAACGAGATTTTGAATAACACGTGCTCCATGACATACGCGTCCAGGTCACGCTGGAACGAGAACGATTTACCCTTGAAGGAGACGTCGTAAAAGCCCCAAGTCGGTGCCGTCAATACACTCGGATAGCCGATTTCGCTTTTCATCACGAGCATCGCGAGACGCACTGCGCGGCTGGTCGCATCGCCGGCTGCCCATGACTTGCGGGGGCCTGCATTCGGCGCATGCCGGTAGGTGCGCAGAGACGAACCATCCACCCAGGCATGTGACAGCGCGTCGATAATTTGAGACTCGCTGCCACCCAGCATTTTTGTGACGACCGCGGTCGAAGCAACGCGTACCAGCAAGACGTGATCGAGACCGACACGATTGAAGCTGTTGTCGAGTGCTAACACACCCTGAATTTCGTGCGCTTTGATCATTGCGGTCAACACATCGCGCATCGTCAGTGGTGCCTTGCCCTCAGCAACGTTTTGACGGCTTAAGAAATCTGCAACCGCCAGGATGCCGCCAAGGTTGTCCGACGGGTGTCCCCACTCAGCGGCCAACCAAGTATCGTTGAAGTCCAGCCAGCGGATCATGCAGCCGATATCCCAGGCCGCCTTTACCGGGTCCATGACATGCTGCGTCCCCGGCACCTTAGCGCCGTTCGGTACAATCGTGCCCGGCACCAGCGGCCCAATATGCTTCGCACACTCCGGGAAGGACAAGGCAAGGAACCCACAACCCAACGTGTCCATCAGGCAGTAGCGCGCGGTTTCGTAGGCGAGGTCACTGTTGATCTCGTGGTCTGCGACATATTTCGCCAGTTGGACGAGTTCTGGATCGGGATCGGGTCTGACGTTGGTTTCGACTCTGTTGCTCATAATGATGTGCTCTTTGGATTAACGGTTTTCGATAGCGACGTAGCGGCGGGCGTCGGGACCGACATAGTCCGCGCTCGGGCGAATGATGCGATTGTTGCTGCGCTGCTCCATGACATGGGCTGCCCAACCGGTCAAACGTGACATGACAAAAATCGGCGTGAACAATTTCGTTGGAATGCCCATAAACCGATACGATGAGGCGTGGAAGAAGTCTGCGTTCGGGAACAGTTTTTTCTCATCCCACATCAGTTTTTCGATGGCGCATGAGATTGGGAAAATCTTGTCGTCACCAACAGTCTTCGCCAATTCTTCTGACCAGCGTTTAATCAACGCATTACGCGGATCGCTCGTACGGTAGACGGCGTGTCCGAAACCCATAATCTTGTCTTTACGCGCTAGAGCGTCGCGAATGCCCTGTTCTGCGGCCTCGACGCTATCGAAGCTGTCGATCAAGTCCATCGCCGCCTCGTTTGCGCCGCCATGCAGCGGGCCACGCAATGAACCGATAGCGCCGGTGATGCAGCTGTGCATATCCGACAGTGTCGACGCACACACGCGCGCCGTAAACGTCGACGCATTGAACTCATGTTCGGCATAGAGAATCAGCGACACATCCAGAACGCGCTGGTGCAGTTCGCTTGGCTTTTCGCCGTGCAACAAGTGTAAAAACTGGCTCGCGATGTTGTCGTCGTCGGTGGCGGTCTCGATGCGAACACCATCATGGCTGTAGCGATACCAGTAGGTGATGATGGCGGGTAGTGTCGCCAGCAATCGGTCAGCCGCCGCCTGTTGCTCGGAGAAGTCTGCCTCCGTCTCAAGGTTGCCCAACATTGAGCAGCCGGTGCGCATCACATCCATCGGATGCGCATCAGCGGGTATCCGCTCCAGCACCTCGCGCAACGCTTGCGGCAACTCTCGCAGTCCGCGCAGCCGCGTTTTGTAGTCGTCGAGCTCCTGGCGACTCGGTAGTTCACCGTTGAATAGTAGCCATGCGACTTCCTCAAATGTTGCGTGTTCCGCTAATTCGGAAATGTCATAGCCGCAATAAGTGAGTCCACTTCCCGATACGCCGACGGTGCATAATTTGGTCTCGCCTGCGCTTTGGCCGCGTAAGCCTGCACCACTCAGTTTCTTGTCAACCATCGATTGGTTCCCTCGTCGCTGTCTGTTGATTACTAGCGCTGTTTCTCGCCGAACAGCTTGTCGAGCGTTTGCTCGAATTCGTGATAATTCAAAAAGTCGTAGAGCTCCATGCGCGTCTGCATAGTGTCGATCACATCCGTCTGCGTGCCTTGCTCCCGAATGGTCTTGAAGACCTTCAGCGCGGCAGCATTCATCGCCCGAAACGCTGATAGGGGATAGAGCGCCATCGCGATGTCGACGCTGGCGAGTTCTTCAACGGTGTACATCGGCGTCATACCGAATTCCGTCAAGTTCGCGAGCACTGGAATATCGACCAGCGATGTGATCTGCGTATACATGCCGATCTCGGTCATCGCCTCGGCGAAGATCGCATCGGCGCCAGCTTCGGCGTACGCCTGAACCCGCTCGAGCATCGGCTCCATGCCTTCGACCGCTAACGCGTCAGTGCGCGCCATCACAACAAAACTGCTATCCGTTTTGGCGTCGACGGCAGCTTTTATTCGATCTACCATTTCGGCTTTGGACACCAGTTCCTTGTTGGGGCGGTGACCGCAACGTTTCTGCCCGACTTGATCTTCGAGGTGGACCGCGGCTACGCCGGCGCGTGTCATCTCGCGAATGGTGCGAGCGATATTGAACGCGCCGCCCCAGCCGGTGTCGATGTCAACCAACAGTGGCGTGTCGACGGCGCCGGTAATCCGCTTGGCATCCTCGACGACATTTTCGAGAGACGTCATGCCGAGATCCGGCAAGCCGTAGCTGGCATTCGCGACGCCAGCGCCGGACAAATAGATCGCTTTGAAACCCGTTTGCGTTGCCATCATGGCGCTGTAGGCATTGATCGTGCCGATGATCTGCAGTGGTTTTTCCGCCGCGATCGCGTCGCGGAAGCGCTGTCCTGCGGTACTCATGAGTGGCTCCTCATTGTTCGGTGGTTAACTGTTGGCCGATCTGACGTTTGAGGTTTTCGCGCGCCGAACGTATGTGTTTTCTCATCAAGATTTCCGCCAGTTCGCCATCGCGTTCGCGCAGAGCGTCCAGAATGCGGCGATGCTCAAACAGTGCGCGTGCCGGGCGGCCGGGCGACGTACTGAATTTGTAGCGGTACAAGCGCAACAAATGGTAGTGATCGACGCATAGAATATCGGCGAGCAATTCATTACCCGAGCAGCGCGCGATACGGAAATGGAAATCGAGATCGCCTTCCTGACGGAAATAGTTGCGGCCGTCGGTTTCGGTCAGTTCTGATTCATGCTGGTCAAGCAAGGTGGTCAATGCGGCCAGCTCTGCATCGCTCGCATTCACGGCTGCGAGCCGGCAAGTCATACCCTCAAGCGCCTCCCGCATGTCGTAGAGTTCCAACAATTGGGTTGCCGACAAGGACACGACGCGGGCCCCGGTGTTCGGCGCCGAGATGATCAGCTTGCGAGCTTCCAAACGGCGAATAGCTTCGCGGAGTGGGCCGCGGCTGATGCCATAGCGCGCGGCGAGCTCAGGCTCGCGCAATTTCTCGCCAGGTTGTAATGCGCCTTCGACGATGTCGGCTTGCAAGGCTTCGAGCGCCTGCTCCGATAGGGTCGCCGTCAGGGGTCGGGTATGTGCCATTGCGTACAACGCCGAGGGTGGAGTGAAACATGCGCGGCTTCGAACTCGTCCATTGTGTCAACAATTTGACGACTTAAGTCGCTTTTCGGTGGCGGAATTGTACGATTTAGCTCGAAAATGTCAACAATGCAGGCAGCAAAACCGTCAAATCTCGCCGTCGCGCCAGCGTTGATGGATTCGCTCGATCGCCTGGCGCAGACCGGTCTCGAAGCCAAGACGCTGATCTTCATCAACTTTTGCATGTGGAATATCGATGATCTCGTCGCCGCCGGATTCACAGATGACCGTGCGGGCCCCGCGCTCGGTATAGGCCATCGCGAGTCTGAAAGCGGCGACCAGGCCGATCGCGAAGAGGGCGGGCGCCAGCAACGGTACGGCTGGCCGTATTTCGGAGAACCACACGATGACGGCGCTGCCGAGCCAGATGGCGGTCTGCTTCAATTCAGGGGCAAGGTTCTCGAGGCTAGTACCATCCTCGATGAAGAGCGGTGACAGCAAGAGAAGATCATGCCGGGTCACGCGCTTTTTGCGATTGACCTGCCATTCGACATGCAGAGTGGTGTCGTCGTAACTCAGCGTGTAGTGGCCTAACTGCCAGGCGAATCGAATCTCGCGCCTTGGCGCCCGAAGCGCGCGTACATTGGTCGGTTTCTGGTCGTCCATGGCTCGGATCAGGCGTGAATCGGCGGTAGATCGTCGATCCAGCCATGTGCGGCTTCCAATTGGTACGCGAGCTGGAGCAGCAGCGCTTCATTGCCCGGTCTGCTGGCAAGCTGTGCGGCCAACGGCAGGCCCGCGCTGTTGCGCCCCACGGGCACTGACATCGCCGGTGTACCGGCTGCATTGTGCGTCGGCGTGTAAGCCGCGAATCGCGAAACCGCTGGCATTAGCTCGTCAAAGTCTCGTGTCGGCGAAAATGCGCCAATTTTCGGTGCGACAGAAGCGGTCACCGGCGTCAACCATGCATCGTATTGAGCGAGAAAAGCGATTGTCGTGCGTTGATAGCGCGCGAGACCTTCCAGCGCTTTCGGTAAGGCACCCTGTGGGCGCTGCGCAAATGCGCGCGCCAGTGCGAGCGTTGCGGGCTCCAACAAACCGGTTTCTTCGGGCGGCATCCCAGTTTGTCCTCTCACCTGCTCAGCCACCTGGTAGGTGCCCGCCGACCATAACACCAGAAAATCGTCACTAAAGGCTTCATCGAGCAACGGTGACTGCTCGATCTGAATAATCTCGTGCCCCATCGCTTCGAGACGTTGCGCTGTCGTGCGTACCGCGGCTGCCACATCGTCATCCGGCGCGCCGTACAGTGAGTCCAGACTCATGGCGATTCGCATCGGCTTGACGCGTTCCGGCTGGACATAGCCGACCGGCAGTAAATCGTTACTGTCCTGGCGTTCCGTGAGTGCGAGCAGTAGCGCCGAATCCCGCACGCTGAGCGTGACGGCATGTTTGATCGAAATCGGCCACGGTTGGTTGCCATGTCCCTGATCTGGAAAACGCCCGGCGGTCGGTTTCAGGCCAAATATTCCGCACATAGCTGCTGGAATGCGAATGGAGCCGCCACCGTCGCTGGCCTGTGCAGCTGGCAACATACGAGCCGCAACAGCGGCAGCCGCGCCACCGCTTGAGCCACCCGGCGTATGCTCGGTCTGCCAAGGATTGCGGGTCGCGCCGTGCAGCACTGGCTCCGTTGATGGCAGCAAACCAAACTCCGGTGTGTTGGTCTTGCCGAGTACGACCACACCCGTGCTGTCGATGCTGTCCGTGAACGCTGTCTGCTGTGTCGCTCTATTTTCGGCAAACAACTTTGAGCCACGCGTCAGCGGCATGTCGCGGTAGGCATTCAAATCCTTGATCAGGTAAGGCACTCCAGCCAGTGGCCCCTCAGCTGTGCGTGCCTTTGTCAGCGCGCGCTCGAAGTCTTGATAAATGACCGCATTCAACGTGGCGTTGGTAGCCTCGATGCGCTTTATCGCTGCGCTAACGAGTTCTACGGCGCTGAGTTGTCCGCTGATGACGAGCTCTGCCTGCGCAATCGCATCCAGATTTGCGAGTTGTGGCGATGCATTAACGGTGACTTTACGACTGCAGCCTGTCAGCGCAGTAATCGACCCTGCAGCGAGCGCTTGTATCAATGCGCGTCTATGCATCGATGGCCCCGCGGAAGTAGGTGAGCGGCGCGTGCCGTTCGTCGCTCGAAAAATCGAGGACGTCGGCCACAATAATGCTGTGATCGCCTGCGTCGTGGACGTTATTTACTTTACACTCGAATGTCGCCAACGCCTCCCGAACCACCGGGTTGCCCAGAGCCGACTGCTGGAACGGTGCCAGGTCATGGATCAGATGGTTGCCACGAATCGCGAACTGTTCACATAACGCGGCCTGACGGCTGTTCAGGATGCTAACGGCAAAGTCATCGCTATCCAGCCAAAGCGGGTAGCTGGTGGAGTCTTTTTGTACACACCAGCTGATCATCGGTGGCGCGAGCGACACCGTAGCGAACGAGTTGACTGTGATGGCAAAGGGCGCACCGGTGTCAGGTAAGGCTCGCGACGAGACGATGCATACGCCGGTAGCGAACTGACCGTAGGCCCGCCGGAGCTCTGCGGCCGGTCGCGACACGCGCTCTGTTAACGATTCATTAGGCATTCGGCTATTGTATCGCAGGAACGCAGGAAAAGCCGCCCCGTACGGGAGTGTGTAGCAAATGGTATAGTGCGGCCCGCGCAGCGAAAGCGGCATTGAACTTAATGGTTTTTGTGCAGTCGTGGAGAAGTAGGACGTCGTGCACAAGGCACAAGCAAGAATTTGGTGGGAGTGGCAGAGTGAAACGCAGTTGGTTCGGTGAACAGGGCAGTCAGAGGGTTGGGCAGTTGCGGCGATTGTTTGCAGCACTGATGGCCGTTTTGCTGGTTAGTGCGTGCACGGAGTCGCAGGATACCCCAGACGGTCGGGGGAACGTGCGTGCGGTACATGCACTCAGTGATGTATCAACCGTTGCCTTTTTGATCGAGGAACGCGGACTCGCCGATCCGGTTTTCCAAACCATCACACCGTACTCCACGTACGACGCATTGCAGTACGATTTTAATTTCGACTTTATCAGTGGCCTGACGAGTGAGACCGAACGGCTCGCCACAACGTCAATCGACGTCGTCAGAGATACCAACTACACCTTGATTCTGACCGGCAGCGGTGCTTCCCCTCGTATCATTACGGTTGCCCAGCCGATCAGCACCTTCGCCGAGGAAGACACCGACCTTGAGGTATGGTTTGCCAACCTCTCCGGTGCCGGCACTATCGATTTCTATATCGGTGCTGCCGGGTTCGATCCGGCTGCAGCGATGCCGTTGGCGACGGGCCTGGCACGAGATGCGTTTTCGGAGACGGTCAGTATTGAGGCAGCCGAAGTCGAGGTCGTGGTCACGGTTGCCGGTGACGCTACACAAGAAGTGTTCCGTTCTGAGGCATTTACACTCTTCTCGCAAGATACGGTCATGGTCAACTTGTTCGACGCAGCGAATACCGCGACCGGAGACTATGTTGTGGCGTTGGGCGGCGACCGTAACGGCGGACGATTGGTCGATCAATCAGCCCCCACGCGAGTACGCCTGTTTCACGGCGTGAGCGGGGCGGGTGCGGTCGATGCCTTCATCGACGATGAGACGACAACACCCGTTTTCTCGAATCTCGCTTTTGGCGAAGCCAGTATGCTGGCCGATATCCCCGAGGCGGATGATTCGACAGCGATAACGTGGAACATCACTGCGACTGGCAATGTCGGCACGTCGCTCGGTACGACGCAGCAATCCTATCCAGACGGTAGTATCAATCTGCTGGTAGTGACACCGATTCCGGAAACCACCGATATCATTTTGCTGCCGGTCTCGGATCCGACGCGGCCGTTGTTCGATGCCGGTCGCGTTGGCGTCGTCAACACGTCGCAGAGTTTTGAGTTCCTTGATATCTATTTCGTGCGCTCTGACAGTACGTTCGAAGACACGTTCCCGCGCGCCACTAACCGCCTGCGGTCATCTAACATCGGTCAGTTCACGCTCGAAGCTGATACGTATGAGCTCGTGATCACCAACTCCGTCGATGATGCGATTGTTGGCGGGCCGTTTACGTTGACCGTTGAGCGCGGTGACATCACGCAGGTTGTGATCGTGGAGAGCGCCGACCCCAACGTGCTCGATATCGTGACATTCGATCGCCTGATGCCATAAATTTTTGATTCGTTGCATCCAAAGCGGGAGATGCGGCATCAGTAAGGTGAGATCACTGTTGGAGACCACGAAAAATGGCTGAAGAACTCATCCCGATTGTTATGTTTCTGTGCTTGTTTGGCGGCGTCGCCATCTGGCTGTATTTCCGAGCCCGCACGCGACTGTCCGAGCAAGAGACGCTTCGGCGTGCTATCGACCAGGGGCAGCAGTTGACCGATTCGATGGTCGAGGCGCTTACGAGCTACAGGCCGTTGCCAGATCGCGACCTTCGCCGTGGGCTGATTTTGTTGTCACTGGCGATCAGTCTCGGCGCGTTCGGGTTTCTGATTCCGGACGGTGAGGAAGCGGCGCAGGTGTTTATGGCCATCTCGGTTTTCCCACTGTTGTTGAGCTTCGCGTATCTGCTGATGCACAAGATGGGTATTGGTCGGGAATAGTTGGCCTTGGAGGTGACGGACCCTCGCGCCGCGGACGAAGAGCAACGACTGATACAACGCGTTGTACTCGCCTCGGATACGCAAGCCTTTGATGCGCTGACACGTCCTTACCTCGGTCGGCTGCGGGGGTACTTACGAGGACTGACGATGCACGACAGCGACGCGGATGACCGCCTGCAAACGACGCTGATCAAGGCTTGGCAAGAGCTGCATCGCTTTGATCATCGCGGACGGTTTGTGGCCTGGCTGTTTCGAATAGCGCACCGGGAGTTTCTGCAGGGTGCGCGGGCCGGCAAGCGATATCATCAGGCGATGGCACGCTACGATGGGCAGTCGGATGGTATGAGTCAGTCTGGTGATCAGGCGGCGGCCGCTATGGATATCGAGACAATACTCGGCAGCATGCATGGCGATAGTCGCGCCGCCATTATTTTATCGCGAGCGGTTGGTCTCACTCATGCGGAAATCGCCCAGGCGATGGATAAGCCGCTCGGGAGCGTGAAGTCATTGCTGACCCGGGCTACTCAGGAAATCGTTGCACAGTATGGATAACGATATGACATCAGAACAGGACACAGCGCTCGAACGATTCGACAGCGACCTGACCGCGTGGATGCAATCGGCTTCCGCAGCCGGCGAGGTGGCGCAGGCGGCTGTCATGCGACAGATTCGCTGGCAACGGCGACTGCGGCTGATGGTCCCGGCGGTTGCGCTATTGCTGGCAACGGTGCTGGTAGGGCCGATAGTCTGGCGCCTGACCGTGGCCGTGAGTAGTCAGTTTGCCATCGACTGGGTGAGCATCGCAGACCCCGAGCAGTGGGTGTCGACGCTACGGCAGGTTCCACCACTGATCTGGGCACCGGTCGCATTGACAATCGGTGGTGTGTTCGCAGGATTCAGCTCCCGCTAGCCGGCTCGCGGCTAGCGTTCGACCTGGCCCAGATTGGCGTGAATCACGGCGCCATTGATGACCGGGTTCTCGATGCAAAAACCAATCGTGGCGGCGATTTCGTCAGGCCGAATCAGACGTCCCTGAGTGACGCCTGCAGTGATCGATGCGAGAACATCCGGATCGTCACCTAAGTGGGAACGCAACATTTCTGTGTCGGTAAAGCCCGGACTGACTACCGCGGTATGAATCGATCGACCCACCAAGTCCTGGCAGGTCGCGCGCATCAGTCCGTTGACGGCGTGTTTACTCGTGACGTACCCCAATGCCCCTGGTACCGCTTTGTCGCCAAGCGTCGAGCCGACAAAGATAATACTTGATCCCTCCGGCAGAGCTGCTAATAGCAGTTGGTTCAGCACGGCGGGCGCAGTTACGTTAATCGCCAGCGCTCGCGAGAGACTTTCCGCGGTGATGCTGAGAGCGCTGTCGCCATTGTGTTGGCCCGCACAATGGACGATCGTAACCTGATCTGCCGTATCGATAGCGTTCAACAATTCTTGTCGCAAGTCGTCGGGGAATGGTTTGGCGAGATCCACAGTCAGCGTTGTGACATCGCCAATCGGGCACTGGCGGCGCGCTAGATTAATCACCTGATAGCCGTTCGAGAGACACCAGGTTGCCGTCGCTTTACCGATACCGGCGCTAGCACCGGTGATTATCGCTAGTTTGTTCAATTACTGATTCTCCTTGGCCCATTCGCTGGCGACCGACTGCCCGGCACCGGATGACACGGCGATCTGCAGGCGGCAAATCGCATAGCGCTCCGCCGTATTGTCTTTCAGCGCTTCACCGAGAATCCAGTACGACAACTCTTCGGCAGTAATATTGCGTAACGGCAGGATAATGCAGTCCTCGCTTGGCAATTGAATCGCGCGTCCGTTGAAGTCCAGTTTGTGATCGGTTTCGCCTGTCTGTATGTCGAGATAGGGCGACTGTCCAGGCAACAGGATGTACTCATCCAGACTCTCACAGATAGCGCGCAAGCGTTTTTTCATGATGTTGTAGTCGAAGCACAGGCCATCGTCACCAACTTCTGCCTCGATTTCTGCTGTGACATAGAAGTTATGGCCGTGCAGTCGCTCCCGTTCCGTCGCCGAAAAAATGGTGAAGTGGGCGGCGGAAAACTTGAGATATTGATTGCGTAGGCGAATCAGCGTGGTGCGTTGCATAACGGTCTCTGGAAAAAAGGCTGCCGGCATCATGCCTGTCGATAGCAGATATTGCATCTTGGTACGCCGTTTTTTTTGCATTGCAAGCGTCCGTTTGCGCGGACAATCCCGACGCCGTGGGGGGTGCGAACGCGCTGAAACGGCGGACGACTTCATCAAACTTTTACAGTCCTTGTGCTTACGTCATGCGATCTGACGCATTTGTGAGTAAATATATAACAATTTCAGTTGCTTGGGGTTCGATGGTCGCCTCTCAGCTGAGCCACGCCGCCGTGATGATTCACGTGCTGTCAGTGGCGAAAATGTAACGCTTGCATTACTGTAGGGCGGATATCGCGGCACTCGCTTTGTCGTGCATTAGCCTGAATTCAAAGGGGTTCCGAATGGATCGACGAAATTTTCTGAAAGTAGCAGGTGTTGGCGCAGGAACAATCGCATTGCCTGTTACCGGTCGCGCGATTGCAGCCGACGAGCTGACGATGCCGGCAGACGGCAGTTTGCAGCGGGTGCTAGCGGAGGCCGCACTAGCGGCAGCCAAACAAGCCGGTGCAAGTTATGCGGACGTTCGCGTGGGGCGCTACCTGAACCAGTTTGTCGTGACGCGGGAGCTCAAGGTACAGAACATCGTGAATACCGAGTCGGTCGGTGTTGGCGTACGAGTGATTGCCAAAGACACCTGGGGCTTTGCTGCCACCAGTTCGTTAACGCCGAAAGCGGTCGCAGAAGCTGCACGTAACGCGGTGGCGATCGCCAAAGCGAACTCGGTCTACCAGACCGAGCCCGTGAAGCTCGCGCCGGTCAAAGGTGTCGGGGAAGTGAGCTGGCGCACGCCAATCAAGAAAAATGCGATGGAGATACCCATCGCGGACAAGGTCGACATGTTGATGGCCGTGAACGAGGCGGCACTCAATAACGGGGCGAGTTTTGTGAACTCGACCTTTTATCTCGTGAACGAGCAAAAGTACTTCGCGTCGACGGACGGTTCCTATATCGATCAGGACGTACACCGTGTCTGGGCACCGATGAGTGTCACTGCGGTGGACAAAGAAACGGGCAAATTCCGTTCTCGAAATGGTCTATCGGATCCGATGGGTATGGGTTGGGAGTATTTCGATGGTGATGACGCTGAGAAGATTCCGGGTGTCACGACGCGATACCGCTACTCTTACGACATGGTCGAGGATGCGACACTTGCCGCTCAACAAGCACAGGCCA
>JBCAZB010000045.1:0-11931 GCA_038533315.1 Pseudomonadota bacterium
GCGAAGACATTCCTGTCGACTTCTCGCCGGCCTATGCGGTGGACGATTTGGTGTTGTCGCAAGCGGTCCTGCGAGGTACATCCGCTGTACATCGCGAATACATGGCGAACATGCGAATTGAGTCGACAGGAATGTCTTCGCGATGCATGTGTGTGATCACACGGATCGGCGTACTGGCATACAGCTTACGCGCGCGCTCCGGGATATCCCACGCCGGGTAGCGCAACCCGAGTATTGGCTCCATATGCCCGGAACGACGCTCGGCAACAACCTCGCCCGAGCCATCCGGCAGAAACCGGTAAAACATGACGCGGTGATACTCGCAGATGGCATGGACGCTACTCACCGCCAGCTCGAAGATCTCTTGCAGACTCGTCGTCGACTGTAAGCCGACGGTGACGCCTGCGACGCGATCTTGCAGCTCCGGTCTATCCTGCGACGGTCGGACGCCCTCGATGATGTGCAGTTGCTCGGACGAATGCACATAGAGCTGGTAACGACTACCATTCAGCGTATGACTGGCAAACAGTTCTCGACGCGTGCCAATCGTTGAATAGCCGAGTTTGTTACGCATTTCGTGATGAACGACAGATCCAAATAGGCTCCGCACATGCTGTCCGATCAGGTCATTGGTTGTGTATCCGATTAAGCGCTCGACGTTTTGTGACGCAGCGACGATCGTCACCGTCTCTGGGTCTACCGCAAGCAGAAAGCCGAAATCCTGAATAGCACCGGGTATCTCGATCGGCTCAGATTCACACTGGGCGAGTACCTCGTCGTCTGCTCTGATCATGCCGACACTCCTGCAGCCAGCGCGTTGGTCAAGGCGACGTTTTGCGCAAGATTGCCGAGCAGCGTGAATGTGGCAAGCGCTCCCGACAGCGTAGCTTCGCGATCAGCGTGGACGCAGTTCAAAGCGGCAACAACATCACGCCAACGCTGGGGTTGAACTGCGATGACAGTATCGAAGTAAGTGTGCGGTATGTCTGCCGTGTGGTACTCAACCAGGCGTTTTCGCAGTAGCTGGCTGCCTAGTGCGGAGCCCTCCATCACATAGGCAGCACCTAGCGCCTCATCCGCTGACCAGTGAACGGGATCCAGCAAATGCAACCGATCAATGCTGCTACCCAGAGCCCGTAAGTCTGTCTCAAGGGCGCTAGTCAGTGCTTTGTGTCGTGCTGGAATGCCAAGAGCGACAAGCGCGCCATCGAGCACTGGAGTCAATTGAGTGTAGGCGGCATGCAAGACGCCAAGCATGGCCTGATAGCCGCGTCGCGTTTCAAGACTGGCGACGTCATCCATGACAGCCTCTGTGTGCTCGTGCGCGACGCGCGTGGCCTGTCGTAAAAACTGTTGATGGGTCTGAGCCGCCTCGACCTGCTGTGCGTGATTGCCTTGCAGAGCGCACCTCCTTGGCTGTCATCAACGCAGGATCATCCGCGTTGCCACCACTCCAACAATCCGCACAAGCGTAGCATGGTCAGGGCTCGCAAACACCACCGTGCGGGACGATACGCGTTGGGCAAAGAAAAAGGCGCAGAATAGTGGTCTGCGCCTTGCGATTGGTCGAACGGCGGATTCTCCGTCCGACAGCCGTTTGCTGGCCTACTTCAGCACAGTCGGCCAGTTGGCATCAGCTAGTCGGATGAAGCCAACCGGATCTTCGCGCCAGGTGGCGCCAACGTCATCGTTGTAATTGATATACAGCTTGCCATCCACGACAGCCCAGACCTTAGGGTCGCCCGAAGCGGTGTAACCCTGCGAGACGGCCCATGCACAGTAGCCACCATACTGGGGCGCGTAGCGTTCCGGATCCGCCGTGAACTTCGCGAGATTTTCAGCACTCGAAAACTGCCATGTTGCACCATTCCACTCGGTGCTGTGTTGTTTATCCCCTTTTACCGGTTTTTCCTCGGTGAAGTAGGCGACCGCATCGTAGCCTTTCAGTGCAGTATTCGAGAATACACCTGTGTAAACGGGGGCCTTGTCGGCGTACGCTGGCGCAGCGAGCCCAAGGGACGCAGTAATCGAAACGGCAAACGCTAACAGTGCATTACGAAACGAGAGAGCAGACATGTGAATCATCCTTGTATGTAGGTTGTGCGAGTAGACCGCACAACAACAGAGAATGTTTCAGGCTCGCGGTCTTTTTTTGCAAGCACCGTCATCTGGCCTGCAGCGCCGCGCTATTCCGTCAATGCAGCATTGCGATCGATCGGTAATGACGAGCCACCCGATTCCGCATCGCTCGCAACCGCGCGCATGGCTGCAAACAGGTCTCTCCCCATACCCACCGTATGCGACGGATCCGCATCTGCCGTTAACTGACGAGCAACCAGCTCATCGTCCGGCACCAGTACATCGAGCGTGCCCTTCACAGCATCCAGTCGCACAATGTCGCCATCACGCACCTTGCCAATGGCACCGCCATCGGACGCCTCCGGACAGATCTGTATGGCGGCTGGCACTTTGCCGGATGCACCAGACATACGCCCATCGGTTACCAGTGCCACTTTGAAACCCTGGTCCTGGAGTACACCGAGCGATGGTGTCAGCTTATGCAATTCCGGCATTCCATTCGCCTTTGGACCCTGGTGAATCACGACCACAATAACATCCTGATTCAACTCGCCCGCTTTAAAGGCCGCGACGACATCCTGTTGTCGGTGGAACACACGAGCAGGGGCCTCGACCACCTGATGTTCGGTTTTCACCGCAGAAGTCTTGACGATGCCACGACCGATATTGCCGGATGTCAATACAAGCCCACCGGTCTTGTGAAAGGCGTCTGCCACCGGACGCAGCACATCCAGATCAAGTGACTTGCCTTCACCTGGTCGCCACACCACCGTATCCGGGCTATCATCATCCGACTCGCCCAGCATCGGCTCCTCTGTGAATCGCGATAGCCCGTGCCCGACAATCGTGTTGACATCCTCGTGCAGCAGTCCCGCCCGCAATAGCTCAGCGATCATCACCGGGATCCCACCAGCGGCGGCAAAATGATTAACGTCTGCCTGCCCATTCGGATACACACGTGCCAGCAATGGTGTCACTTTCGATAATGCATCGAAGTCATCCCAATTCACTTGAATGCCCGCGGCCGCGGCGATCGCTACAAGGTGAATCGTGTGATTGGTCGAGCCACCGGATGCGAGCAAGCCGACGATGCTATTCACCAGCGCTTTCTCATCGAGTACTGATGCTATCGGCGTGTAGTTGTCGGACAGTCCACTGATCTCGACAGCCCGCGTCGCGGCAGCTCGTGTCAGCGCGCCGCGCAATCGGGTATGCGGGTTAGGAAACGATGTACCGGGTAATTGCAGCCCCATGAATTCGAGTAGCAGCTGATTACTATTGGCGGTGCCATAAAATGTGCAGGTGCCCGCCGAGTGATACGACTTCGACTCCGACTGCAACAATTCTTGTCGCGTGATCTTTCCTTGCGCGTATAACTGGCGCGCCTGTGCCTTCGCCGCGTTCGTGATCCCGGAGGTCATCGGCCCGGCTGGCACGAAGATCACTGGTAGATGGCCAAACGCCAACGCACCGATCAGCAGACCCGGCACAATCTTGTCGCAAACCCCGAGGCACAGTGCGGCATCGAACATGTTGTGCGACAGCGCGACCGCCGTCGACATCGCGATGACATCCCGGCTGAACAGCGACAAGTCCATACCAGGCTGTCCTTGCGTGACACCATCGCACATCGCCGGCACACCGCCGGCAAACTGTGCGATACCACCGGCCGCCCAGGCGGCCGCTTTGATCAGCGGCGGGTAGTCACCGAGCGGTTGATGCGCCGACAGCATGTCGTTATAGGCAGAGACAATCGCGACGTTAGGTCGCTCCTTGCCAGCCAACGCCTTTTTCCCATCGACATCATTGGCGGCGAAACCGTGCGCCAGATTCCCGCAAGACAACTCACTACGATGCGGACCATCACGTCGCGCAGCCTCGATCATCGCAAGGTAAGCAGCGCGCGTCTCACGACTGCGTTCAATGATCCGTGCGGTGACGTCTTGCAGTACTGACTGAGTCATGGCCCTGATCCTTACAACGCGAAATAAGTCGTGACGGGCACGCGCTGCTGGCGCAACACCGAGCGAATCGGGTATTCCCGTAAGTCGCCGTCGCTACTCGCAGCCGCGAACACGTCGGCCTTTTCCTGACCGAAAAACAGGATACCGATTTGATAAGCGTCGAGCAGTGCGGACGGCGTCAGGCTGATACGGCGTTGCGACTGACTTGGTGGCGCAGCGAGCACGCAAGCCTGACGTGCTGACAGACTCTGTTCAATGTCCGGCGCATCAGGAAACAGCGAGGCGGTATGCCCATCTGTTCCCATGCCGAGCAGCACATAGTCGAACGGTCGTTGTACTGCGCTGATCCTGTCACTCATGATCTTGTCGGCTTGCTCGTAGTCGACTTGGTCATCGAAAAGACTCACAAAGCGCGCCTCCGCCGCTGGCCCCTGCAAGAGCTCACGCCGGATCATGGCCGCATTGCTGGCAGGATCGTTATCGTCAACCCAGCGCTCATCGCTCGGTAATATCGTCACCTGCCGCCAATCGAGTGTGTAACTTGACAGTCGTTTGAATACGGCCAGCGGTGAGCTGCCGCCACTCACGACAAGCGATGCCGAGCCGCGATGCGCGATGGCTCGACTGAGCTGACCTGCGATGCGCTCGGCTAATGCTTCAGATATGGCGTCGCGCGAATCAAAAAATTGTTGAACAAACACTACGAGATGTCCTGATACCAGGCGCGATCGTCCCGATCGAGCAACACTGCCGATGCCGTAGGCCCCCAAGTACCGGCGACATAAGGCTGCACCGACATGCCGGTTTCTGACCACGCATCGATAATGCCGTCAATCCAGCGCCACGCCTCATCCACCTCATCGCGACGCATGAACAACGCCGGATTGCCTCGCAGCACTTCCATCAACAAACGCTCATAGGCGTCCGGATAACGGAGCTGAAACGCTTCAGAAAAACTCAGGTTGAGTGGTAGTGATCGCAACTGAAATCCACCGGGACCGGGCTCTTTGGTGACCATCGTCAACATCATGCCCTCGTTAGGTTGCAGACGAATGATCAGCCGATTCGCCTGCATGTCGCCCGCCGTATCGCCGAAGATGGGATGCGCAACGGCACGAAACTGGATCACAATTTCGCTCGACTTCTGCGGCAAGCGCTTACCGGTTCGCAAATAAAATGGCGTGCCATTCCAGCGCCAATTGTCGATATCGGCGCGCAGGGCAACGAACGTCTCGCGATCACTCGCTTCACCCAACTCCTCGCTATAGCCAGGTACCGCTTCGCCAGCGATGGCGCCAGCGGCATATTGACCACGCGCGGTAGCCCGCTTGACGGTTTCAGCGGTGATCGGACGCAACGCCTTAAGCACCTTGATTTTTTCGTTGCGAATATCGTCATGATGCATGCTTAGTGGTGGCTCCATCGCCACCAGACAAAGCAACTGCAAAATGTGGTTTTGCACCATATCGCGCAGCGCCCCGGTGCGATTGTAGAACTGCGCACGATTACCGGTACCGATATGCTCGGACACCGTAATCTGAACATGATCGATATGTGTGCGATTCCAGAGAGGCTCGAGCAGCGAATTGGCAAAACGCAAGGCAGATAAGTTCTGCACCGTCTCTTTGCCGAGATAGTGATCGATACGGTAGATCTGTCGCTCGTCAAAATACTCGCCGACCGCATCATTGATTTCGCGCGCACTCGCACGATCGCTTCCCACAGGTTTCTCCAATACGATGCGGGCGCGTTCGTCAATCACGCCAGCCAGCGAAAGCTGTCGCGCCGTCTCGCCGAAGAGCGAGGGAATGGTCGCGAGATAAAATGCGCGAATGCGATCGTCGAACTGCTGTAGCTTCTCAGCAAGGGCCTGCCATCCGTCTGGCGTCGTAATGTCCAGCGTGACGTAGCTCAGTCGCGCCGCAAAGCGCTCCCAGACCTCGTCGATGAGTTCATCTTCGGTGAGGTAAGTTTCCAGAGCTTCACGCACCAAGTTCACGAACGCCTCATCGGACATCGTTGCACGGGATGCCGCAATGATTCGGCTGCCATCCGGGAACTGGCCATCGCTGTCACGGTGGAACAGTGATGGCAATAATTTGCGTTGTGCGAGGTCCCCCGTCCCGCCGAAAATCACCAGGTCGAAGGTCTCGACCGGAACGAATTGCGCCATGATGCTGGCCTCTCTTGTTGTTGTCCCACCGCAAGTCGTCGTAATTTTACTACAAAAAGGCAGCGAATTTTTCGTCTTTGAAGCCCTGCTACTACAACAATCCTGTAGTATTTCTACATGGACAGACGAATTCGACAGATGATGGATCAATTTAGCCCAGCAGAACGCCAAGTCGCGGAATGGCTGCTGCAACATCGCTTCGATGCAGCGAGAATGAAGCTCGCCGCGGTCGCTGAAGCTGCCGCCGTCAGTGAACCGACCGTCGTACGCTTTTGCCGCCGTATCGGCTGCAGCGGCTACAGTGATTTTCGTCTGCGCTGGGCGGCCAGTCGCGGACAAACGTCGGAAACTGTGCATGCTGTCGTCAATGCAAGCGATACAGCAGCAACCGTGCTGCGCAAAGTGTTCGATACCGGTATCACCGAGTTACAGCGCGTTCGCAACGGACTGAACGCTGATCACCTCGAGAACGCAGCAGCATCACTCTCCGAAGCAACGCGAATCCTGTTCGCGGGTGTCGGCGCCAGCGCCGTGGTCGCCCTGGACGCCACCAACAAGTTTTTCCGACTGGGGCTCGCCTGCACTGCGCTCACCGACGAACCAACAATCCTGCAGGCGGCGGCGACCTGCGCGCCGCGACAAGTATTGTTTTTGATCTCCAAGGGCGGTCAAGGCGAAGCACTGCAGCAGGCGATGGCGGCAGCGGCAGCCTGCGGCGCGACGACGATGGCCCTGACAGCACCGGGCTCTCCGCTGGCGGCATCAGCACGCTATACACTGCCCGTCGACACGACGGAGGATACCGCTATCTACACGCCGATGAGCTCTCGGCTGGCACAATTGACGGTGCTCGATGTACTGCAGGTGTGTACCGCTATGGCGGGCGGTGAACAGGCGCGCCGACATCTCGAAGCGAGCAAGTCGATCCTAAAGCATGATCTCCGCTAACTAGCTTCGCGGACCGCCGTGATCAAAGCATCGGCGACGAGATCCGCTCGCTCGATGGTTGCGTTGTGCCCCATCAAGCCGATGCGCCAGGCGTTACCGGCAAACTTACCGAGACCGGCACCGATCTCCATACTATGTTGCGTCAGCAAGGCTGCGCGGATGGCAGTATCGTCGACTCCATCGGGAATCGTCACGACGGTCAGCGGCGCCAAACGGCAAGCCGCATCGACCGCCGGAGAAAGCCCGGCTTGGTTCAGGCGTTGATACAACTGCTCTGCGGCGGCCGCGTGACGCTGCCAACGGGCATCCAGACCTTCCTCACGCACCAAGCGAAGCGCCTCACGCATCGCAAACAGTGAATTCACCGGCGCCGTGTGATGATAGGCGCGCTTGCTCTCGCCGCTCGTGTAGTAACTTGCAAGCAGATTGATATCACAAAACCAGCTCGATACCGGCGTCTTGCGCGACTGCGCTTTGTCGACGGCTGCTGCCGAAAACGTGATCGGTGCGAGTCCGGGCACACAGGACAGACACTTCTGGCTGCCCGAGTAAACGACATCTAACTGCCAGTCGTCGACGCGTAACTCCACCCCGGACAACGAGGTTACGGTATCGGCGATCACCAGAGCATCGTACTGTTTGGCGATAGCCGCCAGCGTCTTCGCATCCGAGCGCACGCCGGTACTTGTCTCCGCATGCACGAACGCGACGACCGCGGTATCCGGATGTGCGGCCAGCGCCGCTTTCAACTTCTCGGGGTCGACAGGACTGCCCCACTCGTCTTCGATCGTGATCACCTCGGCGCCGATACGCTCGCAGATTCTCTTCATCCGCCCGCCAAACACACCATTGATGCAAATGACGACCTTGTCGCCGGGCTCGACGACGTTGACGAAGCTTGCCTCCATACCGATGGAGCCTGGTGCGGACATCACGAAAGTCACCGGGTTTTCCGTCATGAAACAATAACGAAGGTCACGCACGACGTCGTCCATCGTTTCCAGAAACACCGGGTCCAGGTGACCGATGGTTGGCTGCGCCAATGCAATCAATACGGAATCCGGCACGTTGGTTGGGCCCGGCCCGAACAAATCTCTATATGGAATCACACCCGCCCCTTAGCGCCTGTCTACCTGCACGATCGCATCATACCGTCAGAAGCGCATCGAAGGGACTTGTCGCGTTGATAATTCGCTAAAAAACCGTGACAGAATATCGACAACGTGATCAAACATTTGTTTTTGACCGCTCTGTGCGTTTAATCTCACGGGGTACTTCGGGGGGTACTGACACGGATGAAGCCTAGCAAGCCGACATCACGAGATATCGCTTACGCCGCCGGCGTGTCGCAAGCGACGGTATCACGTGCGCTGCGGCATAGCCCGGAGGTCAAGCCCGAGACTCGGGAACGCATTCTCGAAATTGCACGCGACCTGAACTACCGCGTCGACAAACATGCTGCCGGTTTACGAAGCCGACATTCCCAGACGATCGCACTGCTGCTGTTCGAAGACCGCACAAGCGACGACTCGCAAATCAATCCATTTTTCCTGTCGATGCTCGGTAGTATCGCGCGCGCGGCGGCCACCGCGGATTACGACCTGTTGGTCTCGTTCCAGCAGCTCAGCAATAACTGGCACTCTCGCTACGAGGCAAGCAATCGCGCCGACGGTATCATTCTGCTCGGCTACGGTGATTACATTTCCTATGGGGAGAAGCTGGCGGCGCTGGATGACGCCGGTGCGCACTACATGATCTGGGGTCCGAGCCTGCTCGACGGTCACGCAGGCCGATCACTCGGCTGCCACAATCAGAGTGGTATGCGCCAAGCGGTTCACCATCTGTTGTCTCTCGGTCGTCGCCGCATCGGATTCCTTGGCAAGTCAACAGATCGTTATCCGGAATTCAAGCAACGTTATATCGGTTACTGTGATGCTCTACGAGCTGTCGATATCGAGCCGGACGCGGACTTGTTCATGGATACCGACAATCAAGAGATCTCTGGCTACCTCGCCGTCAAGCAGCTGCTTGCGCATGGCCGTCAGTTCGATGGGCTGGTCGCTGCCAGTGATCTCATCGCGATCGGCGCGTTGCGTGCATTGCAGGAAACCAACTACGCCGTCCCGGAACAGGTCAGCCTGATCGGCTTCGACGACATTCCGGCGGCCGCCTACGTGAATCCGGGCCTGACCACAGTCCGTCAGGATACAAATCAGGCCGGCAAGGTGTTGGTAGAGAAGCTCATACAACTCATCGAAGACAAGCCAGTGGAATCCGCATTGATCGAGCCGCGACTAGTCGTGCGCCGATCTTGCGGCGGACATCCGCGCTAGCGTTGGCCCGTCGTTAACGGGTCGTCACTGATCAAGACAACGATGCCATGTGCCGGCACGTGCACTGTGAGCCGCCCACTGCCATCGACGGCGACACGAGGATCGTCGATAGCAGCGCGCCAGCGTCGCTGACCCAAGGCCGGATCGACGGTCATCACATCCACTGCATCGCCCTTATTCAACAGCACGAGCGCCACTTCTGTCTCATCTTGCGTCTGCCATAGGCGCAGAAACGCGGCTCGGTCACCGTTCATCAACAGATTGCGTTGCACGCCGCGCTGCAGTGATGGCATGGAGCGGCGCAAACGGTTGAGTCGCTTGATCTGTTGATACAATACATGGCCGACGCCTGCCGTGACGCGTTCGACGCCGTAGTAGTCGCGATTGCCCGCATGCTCACCACGACCGGCGCGAAACGCGGTTTCCGACCCGTAGTACACGACAGGAATACCACGTGCGGTGAATAACCAGTTGTTGGCATCGACGAAACCATCGACATCGGCATCGAGCCGCGACATGTCATGGTTGTCATAGAAGCTCATCAGTTCATACGGGTTATAGTACACACCATCATCCAGATGTAGTGCTTCGGCGAGCCTTTCAAACCCAAGCTGCTTGCTACCAAACACCTCCGACATGGCACCTTGCATCGGAAAGTCGAGCACACTGATTTCTCCATTTTCCGGAAACGTGTGCCTTGCGACGTCGGTTGCTTCATAACTCCAGTGCTCGGCGAACATAAACAAGCCCGGGTGTTGCGCGCGAATACGCTGACTGAAGTTAGCCCAGAACGCATCCGGCATGTGTTTGATGGTATCGATACGAATCGCGTCCGCACCTTGTGCCAACCATTGCAGATTCGCATCAACGCAATAGTCGAGCACAGCCGGGCTCAGATCATTCAAATTCGACAGCTGACCGATATCGCGCTCACGATGAAACATTCTGTGCAGCGGATTGTGAAAATGCAGCCCTTCCGGCGGCGTGTTCATATGATCGGCGACAAGCATCCCGGCCCCATCATAAAGTTTACCGAACTTCGAGTTCGGCCCGGTCTGCTCAGGCCGCAAATCGAAGGACGGTGACCCGTGGTTGCACACGACATCGAGCACGAGCTTCAGACCCTGCGCTTCGAGCCGCTCGTCCAACCCAACATAGTCGAGATCGGGCGATACCAGATGCTCATCCAGCGCGAAGAAGTTGACACCCCAATAGCCGTGGTAGCCCGTTTTTCCGTGGTCCGCCGGAAAGCCCTCACCCACGGCAACGCCGCCGCTGAAAGCGGCGTCAGGGTTGTCGACAATTGGTGTCAACCAAACGGCGCTGAACCCCATATCGGCGATGTAGTCGGCGTGGTCCGCGACACCCTTGAAGTCACCCCCGAGATAACCGATGTTGGCGGCATGCCCGTCTTCGCTCGCAATGGGTCGATCAAAGCTCGGCCAGTCCCCGCCCTGCTCCGGATAGTTGTTCGCAGGATCACCGTCGACAAAACGGTCCGTCACGATGAAGTAAACTGTCTCGGAGGCGAAGGGGTGATCGGTGCCGATCCATACCGTCCGTGACTCGTCGGTAGTCGCACAGGCGCCGAGGCATGCGACCGCCGCAAGAATACTCACGCGTTTCATGCGTCTGGCTCCGCATCACGATCAACGAGCATGACACTTAGTCCTGCGACCATCATCAGAACGCCACCGATAACGATACCCGAGATGCTTTGTTCATCGAACCAATCGCGCACGACAAGGCCCAACACGCTGGCTGCAATAATCTGTGGAATGACAATGAAGAAATTGAAAATCCCCATATAAATGCCCATCTTGCGTGCCGGGAGGGTGTTCGTCAGCAGCACATACGGCATCGACAAAATAGACGCCCAGGCAATCCCGACACCAACCATCGAGACCATCAATAACTTGGGATCGCTGATAAAAAAGAAACTGATTAAACCAATCCCGCCCAGAACCAGATTAATCATGTGGCAAACCCGACAACCGAGTTTGCCTGCCATGCGCGGGATCATGATCGCTGCGAGCGCGGCAAAGCCGTTGTAGGCCGCGAATAGCACGCCGACCCAGTCCGCCCCGTCATTGAATGCCTGCGATGTCGGGTCAGTCGTTCCAAAATGGTGGCTCGTGACGGCGGCGGTGCCGTAGATCCACATGGCGAACAAAGCAAACCATGAGAAAAACTGCACGACGGCGAGCTGTTTCATAACACGCGGCATCGCATAGAAATCCGTGACCACTTCGACCAGACCGTTTTGCGTACCGCCATCCCTCTGCAGCATGCCGGTCAACGCATTGACGAGTCCAAACGCCATGAAACCGCCGGCGAGGATATACAGCTGCTTGTCGAGTTCGTTATCAGAAATCCAATACCACAGTGCACCACCCACCAACAGCCAGATCACACTGTCACGCCAGTAGGCGCC
>JBCAZB010000046.1:0-11830 GCA_038533315.1 Pseudomonadota bacterium
GTAATGTGCGGCGCTATGCCGCCTATCAGATCGCGGACTTTGTGCAACCAGATGATACGGCGACGATGGGCGCGCTGACTCAGCTCGCAACCGTTGATGTCGATTGGTTGGTGCGCGTCTGCGTGCGCACGGTGCTCGCAGAACTGCATAGCGAGGAGCAGCGTTTCCCCCCACCACCGGAATCGTCCCTGGCTGACAGACTTAGAGCATGGTTTCGCAGCCCCATGCATGCCTATCTCTTCCACCGGTAATAGCCGGGATTACTAGTCGCGAATCGGGCGTCGCAGGCGTGACAACCGCGGCCTGAATAAGTGTTATATTGTAACGTTCAAGGATTCGCTGGCTGGCGTTGCGATGTTAGTAAGCTCGCTGCAAATCGACGCGCGTGTGATAGACATCGCCAGCGCTGTGACAGGCTTGCAGAAACGCCTGCACCAGTACATTCTTGCGTGACTAAAAAATCTGGGGGACGTCGATCGTGGCACGTGTTGGATTGCAATTCTTATTCGTTTTTTTGTTGGCAGCGCTGGCGGTGCCAACACAGGCGCAGGAATCGTCAGACGAGGGTCATCCTCTCGCTGCTTTGCCACTTCGCCACATCGGTCCGGCGATCACTTCGGGTCGCATCGCAGACTTCGCATTCTACCCCGGTAGCAAGCACGCATTTCTGGCTGGCGTCGCTTCCGGCAACCTTTGGAAAACCGACAACGCGGGCATCACGTGGACGCCGCTCTTTGATAACGAAGGTTCCTATGCCATTGGCGTGGTCGAAATCGATCCCAACGACAGCGACACGATTTGGGTTGGCACCGGCGAGAACAAGGCGCAGCGCAGCGTCGCCTATGGCGATGGCGTCTACAAGTCGGTCGATGGCGGTAAATCGTGGAACAACATGGGCCTTAAGGATTCAGGCCACATCGGCAAGATCTGGATTAATCCGGCTGATTCCGACGAGGTGTTGGTAGCCGCGCAAGGTCCGCTGTGGAGCGACGGCGGTGATCGCGGCTTGTATCGCACCACCGATGGTGGCGCAAACTGGACACGCATACTCGATATTGATGAGCACACCGGTATTAATGAATTCATCGTCGATCCCGATGATGCCGACGTTATCATTGCAGCCAGCTATCAGCGGCGTCGGCATGTCTGGACGCTCATTAACGGTGGCCCGGGTAGCGGTGTTCATAAGAGTACAGATCGCGGTGCGACCTGGACTGAGGTCAAAGCCGGTTTGCCATCGGACCAGATGGGCAAAATTGGTATCGCCAATGCGCCGAGCGCACCGAATATCGTGTACGCGATCATCGAAGCCAATGATGAGGAAAAAGGCGTCTACAAATCGACGGATTTCGGCAGCAACTGGTCGAAGCAGTCGGGTTATATGACGACGAGCCCTCAGTACTACAACGAACTGGTGGTGGACCCACACGAGCCGAATCGTGTGTATGCGTTGAACACCTTTACGATGAAATCGGAAGACGGCGGCAAGACGTTTTCGCCGATTTCCACACAGTGGCGCCACGTTGATGATCACGCGATGTGGATCGACCCCGACAACACGAAACACCTCTACATCGGTGGCGATGGCGGCATCTACGAAACCTGGGATCGCGGCCAGACTTGGCGTCACATCCGCAATTTGTCGGTCACGCAGTTCTACCGTATCCAGCCGGACTACGCTGAACCGTTCTACAACGTTTGCGGCGGCACGCAGGACAATAACTCACTGTGCGCACCGTCACGCACGACCGTCGTGCACGGCATTACCAACTCCGATTGGAACCTCATTCTCGGCGGCGACGGTTACGAGCCGCAGTTCGATCCGACGGATCCCAACATTATTTACACGCAGTTTCAGTATGGCGGTCTTGCGCGCTATGACCGCACGACGCAAGAGCGTAAATTTATCGCGCCGCATCCGGAGAGTGGTGAAAACGACTACAAATGGAACTGGAATACACCGTTAATTGTAAGCCCGCACGCCCCGCAACGTTTGTACTACGCAGCGGAGTACCTGTTCCGGTCTGATGATCGCGGTGATAGCTGGCGCAAGGTCAGCCCGGATCTGACGCGTCAACTGGACCGTAATCAACTGGACGTCATGGGGCGCATCTGGGGTATCGATACGATCGCGAAGAACGATTCGACGTCGAAATACGGCAGTGCGATCGGGCTCAGCGAGAGTGTCCTGCAAGAGGGGCTGATTTACGTTGGTACCGATGATGGCGTGCTGAATGTCACCGAGGACGGAGGCGAGAATTGGCGTCGGACAACGCGGTTCGCCAATGTGCCGGACATGAGTTATCTGGAGGATGTGCAAGCGTCGTCCCATGATGACGATGTCGTTTATGCTGTTTTCGATAACCACAAGCGCGGCGACTATCGCCCGTACGTGTTGCGGTCTGATAACCGCGGCCGCAGCTGGCGTTCGATTACCGGGAACCTGCCGGAACGGGGTTCAGCGCACACCATCGTCGAAGATCATGTCGACCCGAACCTGTTGTTTGTTGGGACCGAGTTCGGCTTGTTCTTTACACAAGATGGTGGTGACAGTTGGCACGCGCTGAAGAGCGGTTTACCGACTATCGCCGTTCGGGATATCGAGATCCAACAACGCGAGAACGATCTCGTCGTGGGCACGTTTGGACGCGGTATCTACATCCTCGATGACTACACCGCGCTGCGGAGTAAACGGAGCGACATCGATGACTTCCAACTGTTCAAGCCGCGTGACCCATGGCTTTACGTGCAGGGCGATCTGTATGGCACACGTGAAAAAGGCGCGATGGGCGCGAGCTTCTTCACCGCGTCAAACCCACCGTTTGGTGCAGTATTTACCTACGTCGTAAAGGAGGCGCTCGAATCGCGTCAGGCACAACGGCGTGCCGCTGAGATCGAGATCGAAAAGACGGGCGGCGATACGCCGTATCCAGCCTGGGACGACCTGCGTCTGGAAGATCGCGAACTGGCGCCGGAGTTGTATCTCATCGTTAGAGATCAGGAAGGCAACACGGTACGGCAGGTGGCGGCCAATTCCGGCAAAGGCCTGCATCGCACCGCGTGGGATTTACGCCTGCCACCGCCCGACCCCGTAAGTCTCGAGGGTCCGGGTGAACTGCCGTACTGGCAATCACCGCCAACCGGTCCGATGGTATTGCCCGGCACCTACAATGCGCGCCTCGCCGTGCTGCGAGATGGTGTGTTGCGCGAGGTCGGCGAGGCACAGTCGTTCGTCGTCAAGCCATTGGATGCCAGCGATGAGATCACCGACGATCGTCGCGCCCTGCAAGCGTTTCAACTCAAGGTCGCAGACTTGCAGCGCGCCGTTGCGGGTAGCGCCGGTGCGTTGGGTGAGCTTGAGCAGCGGTTGGCCTATGCCCGCGCGGCGATTGCGACCACGCATGGCGCGGGTGATGCCGAACGCGCGCAAGCGCAACAGCTCGCCACTCGCTTGGCGGATTTGAGTGTCGCGATCAATGGCGATCGCACCGTCGCGGGTCGTAATGAGCCGACGCCGATGTCCATCGCATCGCGTGCGAGCAACCTGTATCAGGGCCTCGTGTTCTCGCAATCAGATGCCGGCGGTAATTATGAGGACTCCTACGCGGTCGCCGCGAAAGAGTTCACGACCGCGTTAGCGTCGCTGCGCAGTCTGGCGAACGATGTCACGGCGCTGGAAGACCAGCTTGCGCTGAAGGGCGCGCCGTGGGCACCAGGTCGCATTCCGACTTGGTCAGCTAACTAGAATTTGTGTTGCCGCCATAGCGCGGTGGCATAGACAGTTGGGTTGGGAGCGCCGCGTTGGCGCGACCGATCGTACATCTGGCTTGGCGGGTCATCCGTGGCCCTGCCATCAACAAAAAGAAGGGAATGCTA
Organism: Pseudomonadota bacterium; assembly: GCA_038533315.1. Taxonomy (GTDB): domain Bacteria; phylum Pseudomonadota; class Gammaproteobacteria; order Steroidobacterales; family Woeseiaceae; genus CALBPI01. The sequence goes on from JBCAZB010000046.1 coordinate 3,877, forward strand.
TGCGTCAGCGTCTTTGGGTTTTCTTGGCTCTATGCTTGCCGATCATTGGTTTCGCGCAAGACGATCAATCACCGGGGTTTAACGAGGAGACCTTCAAAGGGCTCGAGTTCCGTAGCATCGGGCCGGCCTTTATGTCCGGGCGTATCGCCGACATCGCTATTCACCCGGAGAATCCGAGTGTCTGGTATGTGGCGGTCGGCAGCGGCGGCGTCTGGAAAACGACGAACCGCGGCACAACGTGGACGCCATTATTTGAAGACGAAGGCTCTTACTCGATTGGTTGTGTCACGATCGATCCGAATAATCCGGACACGATCTGGGTCGGCAGTGGCGAGAATGTCAGCGGGCGCCACGTCGGCTACGGTGACGGCGTCTACCGCAGTCGCGACGGCGGCAAAAACTGGGAAAACATGGGTCTTTCCGATTCCGAACGCATCGGCATGATCAAGGTAGACCCGCGCGATTCGAATACAGTCTTCGTTGCGGCGCAAGGCCCCCTGTGGTCTGGCGGTGGCGAACGCGGCCTTTACAAGACAACCGACGGTGGCGAGAACTGGAACAAAGTGCTCGGCGACGGGCTTGGCAATAAAGATGAAGACGACCAATACACCGGTGTCTCAGAGGTACTGATCGACCCGGAGAACCCGGATACGATGTACGCCGTCTCGTGGCAACGCATGCGCAGTGTCGCGGTGCTGATGGACGGTGGTCCCGGTACTGGTATTCATAAGTCCGAGGACGGTGGCGAGACCTGGCGGGAATTGTCCAATGGCTTGCCCGAAGGTAATCGCGGCAAGACCGGTATCGCGATGAGCCCTCAGGATCCGAGCGTGCTGTATGCCACGATCGAGTTGGCGAATCGTGAAGGTGGCTTCTGGCGCTCCGACGATGGCGGTGAGTCCTGGGAAAAGAAAAACGACTACCTCTCCAGCGGCACCGGTCCGCATTACTATCAGGAGTTGTTTCCGTCGCCGCATCAGTTTGATCAGGTCTACCAGGCCGACGTACACCTGCATGTCACACACAACGGCGGTGATGACTTTACGCGTCTGACGCACGAGACCAAGCACGTCGATCATCACGCGGTCGCGTTTGACCCGGCTAATGAACACTACTTGCTTGTGGGCAACGATGGCGGTCTTTACGAGAGTTACGATAGCGGAGAGAGCTGGCGCTACATCGACAATCTGCCGATTACGCAGTTCTATAAAGTGGCAGTGGACTACGACGAGCCGTTCTACAACGTCTACGGCGGCACGCAAGACAACAACAGTCAGGGCGGTCCATCGCGTACCTGGGACGTCGCCGGCATTCGCAATAGCGATTGGTTTGTCACGTTGTTTGGTGATGGCCATCAGTCCGCGGTTGATCCCAACAACCCGGACATCATTTACGCGGAGTGGCAGCAGGGTAACCTGACTCGCTACGACCGTCGCACGGGCGAGAGCATCTACATCCGGCCGCAGGCGGGCGAGGGTGAGCCACCAGACCGCTATAACTGGGATGCACCGATCCTGATCAGTCCGCATGATTCGAAAACACTGTTCTTCGCATCCCAACGGGTCTGGCGCAGCGATGACTATGGCGACAGCTGGCAGGCAATATCCGGTGATCTCACTCGCAACGAGAATCGCACCCGCTTGCCGATTATGGGCAGAACATGGAGCTATGATTCGTCCTGGGACATCTACGCGATGTCCGTATACAACACGATCGTCAATATCTCGGAATCGCCATTGGTGCCGGGGTTGATTTATGCGGGCACCGACGACGGCATCATTCAGGTCACTGAAGACGGCGGCGAGAATTGGCGTCGGATCGATCGTCTGCCGGGCGTGCCGAATCGTTTTTTTGTCAATGACATTAAGGCTGATTTGCACGATCCGGATACCGTCTACGTGGTCGTGGACGATCACAAAAACGGTGACTTTTCACCGTATATCCTGAAGAGCGAGAACCGCGGTCGCACCTGGCGCAGCATTAGCAGCAACCTGCCGGAGCGACACGTGTTGTGGCGTGTGGTACAGGACCATGTGAAGCCTGAGCTGATGTTTGTTGGCACCGAGTTTGGTGTCTTCTTTACCGTCGACGCTGGCGGCAACTGGACCAAGCTGAAAGGCGGTTCGCCCAATATTCCGTTCCGCGACCTGGCTATCCAGACGCGTGAGAATGACCTTGTTGGCGCGACCTTTGGCCGCAGCTTTTACGTGCTGGACGACTACACACCTCTGCGCTCGGTCTCGCAACAAATGTTGACGGAAGGCGAGGTGTTGTTCCCGGTTCGTAAGACACCGTGGTATGTGCCGAAGCGCGATTTGGGTTGTGGCTCACCGGGTTGTCAAGCGAGTCAGGGCGACAGCTACTTCGTCGCACCGAACCCGCCATTTGGCGCCGTGTTCTCGTACTATCTCGCCGACGATATAAAGAGCAAAAAGGACATCCGAACAGCGGCGGAGAAAGATGCGATAAAAGACAACGAAGATGTACGGTTCCCAGACTGGGACGTCATTCTTGAAGAGGGCCGCGAAGATGCGCCAGCGATCATCTTCACGGTGCGTGACGCGGGTGGCGCCATCGTGCGTCATATCGAAGCGCCCGCCAAGAAAGGCTTTCATCGTGTCGCTTGGGATTTGCGATACCCGGCGTTGATGCCATGGCGGCCGGATGCCGAAGATGATTTCTTTGGCAGCGGTGGCGTGCTCGCAGCACCTGGCACGTTTAGCGTCTCTATGTCCAAGCGTATCGATGGTGTACTGACCGCTACCGGCCAGTCGCAGACATTCGAAGTGGTCTCCGTGCGCAAGGATCCGGTATTGCCGGGCAGTGACCAGTCGCAGCGGGTTGTCTTTGAAAATGCCGTCGATGAATTATCGCGAGCAGGCACAGGCACCGTGGCGGCGATCGACGACTTGACGGCAGAGTTGGACGCTGTGAAGAGTACCCTCATTCGCGCCAAGGATGACGGCGCGATGTATGCCACGGCCAATCGCATACAGCAGCAGCTGAAAGAGGCACGCGACCGCTTGACTGACAATCCGCAACGAGCCATCTACAACGATGTGGGTGAAATGACGTTGCAGGCGCGCCTGTGGCATGCGCGGTTCTCGCCGACCACACAAGCGCACGGGCCAACGGCGGCGCAGCGTGAGTCGTATGAGATTGCCAAAACGCTATATGGGCAGGTGGCAGCATCGCTCACCTCGCTCGTGGACGGCGACTATGCGAGCCTGAAACAAGCGATGGACGATGCGGGCGTACCGTGGACGCCGGGGCGTGGCGTGCAACGATAGAGGTGACGCCACCGCTGGTGTCTCTACCAGCGGTGGCGTATAACCACCGAGAAGTTACGTCCCACGGCATCAATGCCGGAGCCGTGTTGCCGGAAGCGCCTGTCGAATAGATTATCGATACCGAGCGTGATGTTGGTCGCATCGTTGCCGCGCCAGTCGATCATTGCATTGACGACACTCCAACCCGGCGTGCCTGCTGGGTCAATGCGGGGGTCGGCGATGTCTCTATCGCTTAGTCGATTCTGGCGATCAGCGGTTTGCCACTCGACACGCAGATCAAACGCCGGACGTAGCGTAAAACTGGCAGCCAGCCTGGCACTGAGCGGCGGTATGCGGTCGGCAGGTTCTGTGATGCCGTCAATCGATTGTGTCCCGCGGGTGTACAACACGTTGGCGTCGATACGTGTGCGTTCCCCGAAGTAGCCGGTCAAGTTAAGCTCCGCACCCCGCAAATCGGATGTGGCGGCGTTGCCGCTCTGAACAATATCTCGGCCGTCGACGGTCGTCTCGCCCGTGCTACGCGAGGCGATGCGGTCGCGATAGTCCAGCGCAAAGATCACCGCTTCCATTTGCCAATCTGACTGTCGAAATCGGAAGCCAACATCGCCATGTACGACCCGCTCCGAGGCGAGGCTTGTATTCGGTACGTTGAACCGGTTGCCCGGCCGGGCACCCAACGTGCCAAGGTCGAAGATATTCGGTGCGCGGAAGCCCGCGCCAAGATTGGCGATCGCTTGCCAGCGTGAATCGATATCCCATTGCCAACCGATGTCGCCGGACCAGTCTGTCGTACTGACCTTGGCGCTTGGCGACAAAGCGGTCGACGGTAAGTCTGTGACGACTCTGCTCAGCCGTATACCCCCTTGAAAAGCATGGCGCTCGCCCGGTTGCATGTTCGCATGCCAGAACACGGCGGCCTGATCGAGTGTCGCGCCATCCGGAAACCGCGGTGTAACCGCGCTACTCGTGCCATCCACAATGTCGGTGTCGGTCCGAGCGCTCGAGATCGTGTCGTGGTAGTACTCACCGCCGACCAACCAGTCGCCGGTGCTGAAGTTGCGGCCGGCCGTTACCATGACGCCGGCGAGATCGCTTCTATTGCGTTCGCGCCGCCGTCGGTCGCTGCCAAAGTCGCGCGTGCGACGGTCATCGTCGACACGTTGCCAGATGACCGATGCGTTCCAATCGAGTCCTAAGGCGGCATCGTCGCGGCGATGCGCTGCATGCACGAATACTCGCCGGTCGGGCTCAAAAAAGAACTCGGCGGAAGCGGGCTCGGTTTGTCCGAACCCGGCCGTTAGCTCGTCGCTGCGAGGCGTTAGTGGTTGGTTGGCGTAGTGCACGTCGAGCAGTGTTTGCTGCTGGTCGTCAGGTGTGTAGACCAGCACGGCACGCGCAGCGGTTGCGCTGTAGTCACTGTTGCTCACGGTGTCACCCTGGCCGACTTGGCGATTATCGGTGCTCAAGTGCTCGACTGACACGCTGCCGGCTAGCGCCTGATGGCCCGCGTCGACCGTCGCACGCAGGCTGCGTAGTCGTTCGGCCGAGTTAAGCCCTGCTACAACATGACCTTTCATGGCGGGCTCTGCCTCAGTGAAGGTCGGTAAGCGCGTAACGAATTGCACAGCGCCACCAACAGCATCGCTACCGTAGAGCGAGGTTGGGGTGCCGCGAATGACTTCGACTCGCTCAATCGCCGACACGGGCACCAACGCAGCGTATTGTGTCGGTGCATCCCTGAAAATGGCATTGTTGAGTCGCATACCATCGACCAGGTGCAGTATCGATGAACCACGCAAGCCGCGCAAAATGACAGCACCTTGACCGGGTGTTGTCTGTTGCAAGTAGACACCCGGTGCATCGTCGAGGGCGTCGATCGCGATCTGGCTCAATTCGACCTGCGATTGATCAACCACGGTGTGCACAGCGCTGATATCACTCGATGCTGTGGCACGTCGCGAGACGGAAACCACGATCTCGTCGATCGCACTGTCGTCTTTTTCTGCCGCATTGCTTGCGCCGGTGCCAATCACCCAGCAGGCGACTGCGGTCAGCAAGATCAGCAGCGGCTTGCCGGCGGGCAATCCGGAGTTGGAAATTCGTTGAGCCATCGGTTCAGTCTTGGAATGCGGCAACCTGTGTACCAGAACGAGACCGCTGTGGGAAGCACGACGCGTTATCACAGTGTTCTTGCGTTTCGTTGCTGTATCGAAAACCCGAAAACTGATTCTCGCCAATGACGGTGTTAACAGCGCGTTAGAGGCACTACTTTGTCGACCATCAATCAACAATGGAGCGCTTTCATGCAAGCTATGACTCTCAAAGAATATGGCGAAAACGCGGTGTTTGAACTGGCGGAGCTGGCGAAGCCCGCGGTCGGCGCGGGCGAGGTGCTTGTCCGAGTCGCAGCGACCAGTGTCAACACGATCGATACGATGATTCGCCAATTGGGTCAGGAGAACCTACCGCTCGCCCCTAATCTGCCTGCCGTCCTCGGTATGGATTTTGCGGGCACGGTCGAGGCAGTTGGTGACGGCGTCAGCCGGTATCGTGTAGGTGATGAGGTGTATGGTTGCGCGGGCGGGCTCGCTGATCTGCAAGGCGCACTCGCCGAATACATCGCGGCCGATGCGCGTTTGGTAGCACACAAGCCCAACCGGTTGACGATGCGTGAAGCGGCTGCGCTGCCGCTAGTGGGCATTACAGCATTTGAGGGCCTGGCCCGGGCTGGCGTGAAAGCTGACCAGAAAGTGCTGATACATGGCGGTGCCGGCGGCGTCGGTCACGTCGCCGTGCAACTCGCGAAGGCTATGGGTGCTGATGTGTACGCGACAGGTACCGGAGACGATCAACGCAAGGCGATCGAACACCTTGGCGCTACGATGATCGATTTTCAGCAAGAGACCGTGGCGGACTACGTACAACAGCACACGAGCGGTGTTGGCTTCGATGTGATCTTCGATGCCGTCGGCGGCGCGAACCTGAACAACTCGTTTGAGGCCGCCGCACTAAATGCGCAGGTGGCGACGACCGTGTCGCTACTCGAAGTTGACCTAACGACGGCGCATTTCAAAGGCCTGTCTTTGCATGTCGTGTTCATGCTCATACCGATGTTACATAACTACCAGCGCGCCGCACATGGTGAAATTCTGTCCAGTCTCGCTGAGACGGTGCAGCGTGGTGCGCTAACGCCATTGCTCGATGAACCACGTTTTACGCTGGACCAGGTTGGCGACGCTTACGCTCGGCTAACCAGTGGCCAGGCGATCGGAAAGGTGGTCATCGAGGTCTAGAGCGCTTTTGAGTCACGCTTATGCCCGGCATTCGGCAGTGGGCGAGGGACGCCGATCGCTCATTGGTCGAAACAAGGCCAATGAGTGAGGTATCCTCTCCACTGCCGTAGGGGAAGGAATAACAAGAATGACTCAGCTCTCTTTTAGATGGCCAACGCTTTGTCTGGTCGTTGTTGCGTGGTTCATCAACGCCTCGGCGACAGCTCAACAGGCACCGGCCAAGCCTCGCATGCAGTCTCCGGCAACAGCGCAGACATTCGACAGCACGGCGCTGGACCGCACGGTGACCTACCATCTGTATCTGCCACCGAGTTATGAGTCGGATACCGAACAGCGTTTTCCTGTCGTTTATTGGTTGCACGGTTCCAATGGGAATTCACAAGTCGCGAGCAGCGTCATTTCCTTGATCTTCGACAACGCGATTCGCGCCGGGCGTGTGCCACCGGTGATCATGGTGTTCCCGGATGGTATGCGCCAAAGCATGTGGGTTAACGCGGCGAATGGAAAGTTGCGGATGGAGGACTTTCTGGTCGACGAATTGGTCCCGCATATCGATGCCTCGTTGCGGACGATCGCGGACCGAAGCCAACGGATGGTGGAAGGTGGCAGCATGGGTGGTTACGGCGCGGCCAGACTCGGGTTTCGTTATCCAGAAATGTTTGGTGCCATTTCCATTCTTAGCGGTGGCCCGTTGCAACCCGTACTGGATCCAACCAACGCACCGATCGTCGGACAAAAAAACGCGCAGCGCGTACTCGATCAAATCTATGATGGCGACCCGGAGATTTTCCGTGCACAAAGTCCATGGCAGTTAGCGACCGAGATGTCGGAAGAAGCGCGTGCCACGATCGTTGTCAGACAAATCGTCGGCGACAAAGATCCGGTGTTTGTGTTTAATCAGCGGTTCGCCGAGCACCTCAACAGTCTGGACATTCCACACCGCATGGATGTCTTGCAGGGCATCGACCATCAACCGCAGTTGCTATTTCAGGCGCTCATCGCGAGCGAATCCTATTGGTCATTTTTCGCGGACGTATTTGGTTTTGAAGCAGCCAGTGAAAAGGCCGACTAGTCGCTACTGAGCGTCCGCCAAGTAGCGGTTGATTTGCGCAAACGCGATCAAACAGCAGCTCTATTTGACTACTTCCCAACCACAATTCGCCGCGGCCTGATTCCGCCATCGTTTGTCTAGCAAGCGGCAGCAAGGCAGTTAGACAACTTGCTCACGCAAAGCCATGCAGGTGTTGACCAATGCCCAGCTCAGTAGCTTGAGATCCAACTTCATCGGCTGTCTCGCCCGATTGGTCAAAATTTCGACACTGTGATGATCGATCAGACGACGGACGGAACTGCCTTGTAACATCTTGTGGT
>JBCAZB010000047.1:0-11821 GCA_038533315.1 Pseudomonadota bacterium
TATCGTTAGCCGCGTGCGCGGCCAAGCCCGCCGATCTGGTGATCCACAACGTCACGGCGATCGATGCGACTAATGGCGCACGCAGCGGTGTCGATGTCTCAGTCCGCGATGGCCTTATCACAGCGGTCACGACCGAACGGATCACCCGAGCCAACCAGCACATCGATGGCGAAGGCCTGTTTTTGATCCCCGGACTTTGGGACATGCATGTCCATCTCACTTATGACGACCGCTTCACCCCGTCGATGCCGCGTGATTTCGTGCGCTATGGCATTACCAGCGTTCGTGACACCGGTGGCGTACTACCTGCCTTGTTGCCCGTTGTCGCTCGTATGCGCGAGCCGGATGCTATTGCACCGCGCGTGTATTTTTCCGGGCCGTTGCTCGATAGCACGCCGGTGGTCTACGACGGCGACAACGTGCCTCTCATCGGTACTGCGGTCGATCAGGCAAACAGTGCGCTGACTCGCATCACCGAATTGCGTGACGCTGGGGCGAGCTTCATCAAGATTTATGAGATGGTCGAGCCGGAAGTCTTCGACGCACTGGCCGCCGCCGCCAACCAACTCGACCTGCCGATTGCCGCACATGTACCACTGAGCATGTTGGCGTCTGTCGCTGGACCACGGGTGCAATCGATCGAGCACCTGCGCAACATCGAACTCGATTGCGCGGCGGGGCACGAGACCCTGTTACAAACGCGCCGCGCGATGTTGCGTCGCGCTCGATTGCGCGACGACACGGCCGGGCTAAAGCTGCGACAGTCGATTCACGGCGCGCAGCGCGACGACGCCATCGACGATGAGGCCGATATCCGTTGCCGCGAGGTTCTGGCGAGCCTTGCTCAAACCATTCAGGTGCCGACGTTGCGCCTGAATGCGATCAATCAGCATGTCCCGATGGCGCGCGACGACTGGCAGACTGCGGTCGATGCACTTCCCGAATCCATACGCGAAAACTGGCGGGAACCACCGGTCTGGCTAACGACACAGATCAACCCGTCGTTTTTCAAACTGGGGCAATGGAGTCTGGATATGGTGCCGAAGTTGCTGGCGGCGGGAGTACCGATCGGTGCTGGGACTGATACGCCGATCGCGTATGCGATTCCCGGTTACAGCCTGCATAACGAATTGACTATCCTGGCGGACGCAGGTCTGTCACCGAAGCAAGCCCTGGCGGCAGCGACCACGGTGCCCGCACAGTTTTTCGACCTTCAAGACGTCACCGGCACCATCGATGTCGGCAAGCACGCTGACCTTGTTTTGCTATCGGCAAACCCGCTGGCCGACATTGAAAACACCCGCCGGATCGACACTGTCATTGTGCGCGGGCGTATCGTTAGCCCCTAACTCGACACTCAAGTCAGACGGCCGAGTGACGCCGCATCGAAGCCTTGCAACGCGTCAAATTGTTCGTCGCGCACTTTGGCCACCCATGCCGGATCATGCAACAGCGCGCGGCCCACAGCGACCAGGTCAAACTCCCCTTCGTCTACACGACGCTCCAGATCATCGATACCGGAGCGGCCTGACGCATCCGCACCCTCGCCCTGAAACGACTTGAAGAAATCGCCGTTGAGCCCGACCGATCCAACCGTCACAGTTGGCTTGCCCGATAGTTTCTTGACCCAGCCAGCAAAATTCAGATCTGAACCGTCGAACTCAGGTTCCCAAAAACGACGTTGCGAACAATGAAAGACATCAACACCGGCATCGGCGAGTACTCCTACGAACGCCTCGAGTTCCGCAGGCGTATTCGCCAACTTGGCGGCATAGTCCTGTTGTTTCCATTGAGAGATGCGCAAGAAGATCGGCATTGCGTCACCTGCCGCGTCGCGGCAGGCACGGATCACCTCCACTGCGAACGCGGCCCGATCTGTCAGTGACGCGCCACCAAACCGATCATCGCGTTGATTCATGACGGACCAGAAGAACTGATCAATCAAGTAACCATGAGCGCCATGGATTTCAAGCATGTCGAAGCCAAGCTCGCGCGCATGCGTTGCGGAACGGCCGTACGCCGCCGCCATATCGGCGACCTCTTCCTCTGTCGGCACCGGCAACACCGCTTTGCCCGTGTGAGTGATACCCGACGGCCCATCGGAATCTGCATCGGGATGTGGTCCCTGACCCGGCTTTCGCGTCATACCGACATGCCACAACTGCGGGCCCATCAATCCACCCGCCGCATGCACTGCGTCGATCACCTGTTGCCATCCGGCGAGCGCCGCTGGCGTAACCATGTTCGGTACGCGGGGGTCTGACGACGCACCCAGGCGATCAACGGTGACACCTTCAGAAAGAATCAGACCAACATCCGCCGCCGCGCGCCGCGCGTAGTAGCCCGCTACATCGTCAGTCGGGTTGCCATCCGGCGAAAAAGAGCGCGTCATGGGGGCCATGACAAATCGGTTGGGCAGTGTCAGGTCACCTACCGTGAACGGCGAAAATAATACAGAATCGGTCATCGTGGCGCTCGCTATCAATCTAGGTTGCCGCGCATCACAACACACGACGCAGACACCTGCAATGCGTCGAAACGACTAACGAACCACTTCGGCACTATAGGCCTGCAGTTGCGCATCATCCGATTCACGCCAATCATCAGGATGCGACTCTCGGAGCTGCTGTAGGGTTGCGACCGCACGTGCATGCATGCCACGCATCGCCGCAAACTCGGCCTGAACCCGTAGGCTGCCGGCAGAGACATATTCATGCTCTTGCAACTGGCCGACCACCGACTGCATCGCCGTCAGATCACCGGTCGCTAACAGGGCTTGACCCAGCTTGGTCAATATACGCTCACGTCCCGCAATAAAACCGCTCTGTTCGATATGTGCCAAAGCCTCTTCGAATGCTGTGATCGCCTCTGCAGGTTGGTCTTCGCTGAACGCGAGGTCACCGACCATTTCCGTCGTCTCAATGTAGGGCTGCGACAGCCCATCCCGCGCCGCGAGATCACGCACTGCGATCAGACGCCGTTCAGCCGCATTGGTATCGCCTGCCGACCATTCGATGCGCGCCAGCCGCATACCCACCTGAGCCGCTCGCGACGTGTCCTCGATCTCGATAAAGATGTCCTGTGCCTGCTCGAAGGCGGCTCGGGCCGCCGGTAAATCCCCAGCCTGACGCTGGGCACGCGCCAGTTGCGACAAGCCCGTTGCCATGAACAACTTATCGTTGGCGCCGGCCGCAATCTCGTAGGCCTCAGACGCTGCTGCAATCGCTTTCTGATGTTCGCCCTGCGAACCGTACAGGATACTCAGCATGCCTAACACGCGTCCTGTCCCGACGCGATCGCCGATGTCGCGACGAATGTCGAGTGATGCCTGATGAAATGGCAGCGCATCGTCGAACCGACCTTGCAGACGCCGCAGATAACCGAGATTGTTCAGGATGCGTGCTTCACCCGCTCGATCGCCGATTTCGCGATACTCCGCCAATGCCAGTCGCAACTGCTCGTCCGCCGAATCGAGCTCACCTTCCGCCATGTCGATGTTAGCGATGGCGGCAAACACCTCGGCGATGACGACACCATCGTCAGACTCGAGGAATGCCAACCGTGCGCGGGCCTGATGATCACGTGCCGTCTCGAAGTCGCGGCGTCGGTAACTCAGGATGCCAGACTCGATCCACACCCGCCCGATGACCGTCGGGTCCCCTGCTAAGGACGCCGCCTCGAGTGCATCGGTCAGCACCGTCGCTGCATCATCGAGTCGACCGATGACGATGTAGACGCTGGCGAGACCACGCAGTGCATCGGCCCGCGTGGCAGCATCGGACGGCAACGTCGTCTGCGCGATGACGTCTTGGTACCTCCGCTCAGCGTCTTCGCTTTGCCCCAGCTCCCGCGCACAGCGTGCTTGCGTCAATCGCGCCCGATGGTTGGTCGCAGCCTCCGCCAGAACGATATCCAATAGTGGCATCGCGTCCGCGCATTCGCCGCTCAGCGCGAGACCAGTCGCACGCGAATAGGCTTCGTTAATGAACGGGTCTTCCGACACGACCGACACAGCAGCCGGCGTACGCCCCAGTTCGCGTGTCAAACTACCGATCGCACCGCGCATCAGCGCCACAGGCTCCGCATCGACCATACTGCCCGTCATCACCGTGCCGTCGGCGCCATGTAACGCATAAGACAGTCGCAACGTGCCCGCGTTGCGGCGCAGTTCAGTCACCAGTACATGCGATGCATCGGTCCCCCGGCGGACGGCCGTCCACAGCACTTCCGCGGCATCGATGGCGACCTCCGCGCTATCGATTCGTTGCAGCACCGCAGCAGAAGCGACGGTTGGCAAAGCGTTGGCATCGGTCAGTTGTTGGTTGGCAAAGCCCATCAAGCCAAGCGCAACCCAGTCGAGGTCCGGTTCGCCGGTCAGATTGGCAACAGGTGCCACAGCGATGCGCAACTCGTTGGGGTCCACCGCAACCGGGCGCAGCGCAAACGCGATGACTCCGACCAGCACGGCGATCGCGCCAGCGGCGGCGAGTCGATAGCCATGGCGTGCGGCCGGCGCTTGAGACAGGGCATCGGCCGACGGTGTGTCGATCTCAGCCCGGTCTGTCAGTGTCGCAACAAACTGATAACCATGGCCGTGCACGGTACGAATGACCGTCTGAGTATCTGCGCTATCACCGACTGCGCGTCGCGCCTTCATGATGGCGCGGGTCAGCGCAGTCTCGCTGACGATGGAGCCGCGCCAGACTACATCCTGAATCTCGTCTTTGGTGACCGCCCGATGGCGCTCGCGGACGAGAAACGCCAGCAATTCGAACACTCGTGGCTCGACCGCTTGCAATGACCCGCCCAGACGCAACTCGCGGGCCGCAAGGTCGAGCTCGCAGTCGGTGAAACGCAGCTTTTCGGCGTCCAAATCGCCCATGTAATCCCCGGTCATGGCCTCGTCAGCGAACCGTCAGCACATCGTCACGCAATGGTCAGGACTCTCGCGGACCGAATCCCCACACTAAGCCTCACACAGATTAGCTCTGTATATCAACAACTTAACGAGAGATTGGAGACATCATCATGAAACGAGCACTGGTTCTTATCTACGGCATCCTCAGTTACGCCGTGTTCTTCGCTACCTTTTTATACAGCATCGGCTTTATCGGCAACTTTGGCGTGCCGAAGTCGATCGACTCGATCCCAACCGTTGGGCTCGGTGTGGCAATTCTCACTAATCTGGGACTGTTGACGCTGTTCGCGCTGCAGCACAGTGTGATGGCGCGACCCTGGTTCAAACGTATTCTGACCCGCTGGATCCCGCAAGCAGCAGAACGTAGCACCTATTGCCTGTTCTCAAGCCTTGCGCTGATCCTGTTGTTCGTCGGCTGGCAGCCGATGGGCGGCACGGTGTGGTCGTTGGAAGCGCCCGTCTTGCGCATCGGCTTGTACACGCTATTCGCGCTCGGTTGGGTCCTGATCTTCGTCAGTACTTTTGCCATCAACCACTTTGATCTGTTTGGTCTGCGTCAGGTCTGGGACTACGCACGCAACCGCACCTACTACCCGCCCGAGTTCAAAGAGCCGGTGCTGTATCGCATCGTTCGCCACCCGCTGTACGTTGGCTGGCTGATCGTATTCTGGGCGACGCCGACGATGACGATGGCGCATCTGTTGTTCGCGCTGGCGACCACGGCCTACACACTGATCGCGATTCAGTTCGAAGAGAAAGATCTGGCCGACATGCACCCGGAGTATCGTGTTTACAAGAAACGCGTGCCGATGTTGATCCCGAGATTTTCGAAGCGCAAGACGAGCCCGCGCAACGAACAAATGGCTTAGGAGATGACGATGACCGCACTCACTTTAAACCCCCGGCAACGACACTGGCTGCGCCAGGCTTACCGCGCCGGCTTCTGGTTCTTCATGATCAAGGGCCTCGCCTGGATGGCAGCACCTGTCATCTTCTACCACTTCTGGTAACGACAAGGGGCTCCTTTTCGGAGCCCCTTTTTTCTAGACGTGTTGATCGATCAGAATCGGATTGCCATCCGGATCTTCCAGCGTGATGCTCGCGGGTCCACTACCCTCGGGATCGGCTTCCTGAATCAACTTCAAGCCCGCCGCCTTCAGCTTTTTCTGGATCTCACGCACATCGTCGAAGCTGTCGAGCGTGTTGGCGGACTGATCCCAGCCGGGATTGAACGTCAGGATGTTCTTCTCGAACATGCCTTGAAACAAGCCGATGATGTGGTCGCCGCTTTTCAGAATGGCGTAGCCAGCCTCGGGCTCGCAATGTTCATACTTGAACCCCAGCGTCTCGTAAAACGAGATCGATTTCTCGAGATCCTTCACCGTTAGACTGATCGAAAATGCACCGAGTTGCATATTGCTCTCCCTGTTTTGATACCGCGGTAGCCCAGCGCCCCGCGTGCCCCCTGCCGCCGACCATTGAGTCGCTTCGGCGAAAACATCATAGCGCGCGCGCCTTCGGGATGCAGTTCGGCGATGAACGTGGCTTAATGCTCAGCGGTACGAATCGCGAGAGAGTCTGCTATGCATCGAATCATCCTTTCCCTGTTCGCCACTGCACTGGCATTGTTCATGGCGGGCTGCGGAAGCGACGCACCGGTGGCCCAGGCAAGCGAGGCCGCTGCCCCCGATGCGCCAACATTGGCGCCACCATCGGTACCGACGCAGGATGCGCCCGCGCTGGCAAAGCTTGGCGCTTACGCAGTGGGCACGACGACGGAGATCGTTGAGATCACGGCCAGCGTGCGACTAACGCCGACCGCCGAGCGTTTCGTCGAGGAGACGCGCGCGTTGGCTGTCCGCGTCTGGTATCCGGCGCTGCAGTCCACATTGGCTCGCGGCGTCAGCTACGAGCGGCAGCTGCCGCTATTCGATGGCAGCGTTGTCGATATCGCGTTGCCGGGCATTGCGGACGAGAACGCGACGCCGGTCAGCGACGAGCAATTCCCGTTGGTCATCGTCTCGCACGGCTTTGGCGGTTGGGCGACCTCCATCACCAACCTGACGGAAAACCTCGCTTCCAAAGGGTACGTCGTCGTCGCGATCGATCACGCGGATTTGCCGAGCGACCCGAACGTGGGACCGTTCGCGTTTCCGAATGTGGTGATTCATCGTGCCCACGACCAGCGGGCTGTGATTCGAGCGATGACGAGCGACAAGACAGACGCCACTATCGACTTCCGAGCACTGATCAACCGCGAGCAGATTGGCCTGATCGGTTATTCGATGGGTGGCTTTGGCGCGCTGGCAACGATCGGTGCGTCCTATGACCAGAATGGGGAAAGCCTGCAACGACTCAACCTGCCGGCGCCTGCGAGCGATCTATTGCTGACGCACGAGGATCTGGGTGTTGATGCGGCGGTGTTATTGGCACCGTGGGGCGCGCAGGACGGTGTGCGCGCCTGGCAACCGGATGCACTGGCCGCCGTTGACACACCGGTCCTGCTGATCGGCGGCGACCTCGACGATGTGTCGATGTACGAAGACGGTATTCGCTGGCTGTTTGAGCGACTGACGGGCAGCCAGCGCTATCTGCTCACCTACCAGATGGCGCGTCACAACGTCGCGAATAACCCATTGCATGCGTATGTGCCTAGCCTTTCCGAACGCTTTCAGACGATCGAATATTTCGGCGAACCGGTCTGGCGAACTGATCGGATCAATGCCATCAACCAGCATTTTGTGACCGCGTTTTTCGATGGGCTTTTGAAGGGAGATGCTGTGCAGGCAGCCTATTTGGACGTGCCGACTGAGAACGCCGTCGACGGTGACTGGCCGCTTGGATTCGGGCAGTCCGCGGGCGGGCAAGTGGCCGGAGACGATCAGCCGGACTACTGGCCAGGCTTTCAACGCCGTTGGGCGGTAGGGTTGAGGTTGGAGAAGGAATCGCCGGACTAAGTTCGTCCCGACTAAGGCGCTTCTATAGGCTAGAACTCTGTTGGATCGAGTCCTCAGCATGATCGTTCAGCAGTTTGTTCAGCAACGCAGCATTGCTGATGAATTGCGAAATCGAGAAGATTTCGCTGCCATTGGCTGCAACCGCATCGACAAACGAGTGTCGTCTTGTGACCTCGCCAACATCAGACCAAGCGTAGAAGCGCGTTTTGCCGTGATTTGTCACCGAGATACCGGTTTCGGTGACCGTAAGCTCGATATCTTTGTAGGAATACCAGCGCAGCTCCTTAATCAATAGAGATAGTCCACCGACAGACAAACCAACCAAAAACGCCACGGCGTACCAATTGAACCTGTAGCCTTCGAAGAACACCCAGCCGAATAAGGCGAGAAAAGGAAGCGCTAACAGAATGATGAAGCCGAGACCGTGCCAAATTGGCATTGTCCACTTCAACCACGTTGGGTGCTCGAACGTCATGATCACAGGGTAGGCTAAGCCCTGCTGAACCCGCAACCGATTGAGATCGTGGGGCTAGCAAGAAGAAGACAGGTCAACGACCCGTCTTACGCGAGAAGTATCGACGCGGGAAATGGTGCCGATGCGCAGATTCGAACTGCGGACCTACGCATTACGAATGCGTTGCTCTACCAACTGAGCTACATCGGCATTTGCTGCTCGGGCGGCGCATTATAGGCAAAACCTGCCCGGGCGACAAATACCCGTTTCACAACGTGGATGGGCTGTCGGACACGGCGTAATCCCGAGAATCGCCTTGTTTTCGCGCAGGCTTGGTCAGCATCGCGCCGCTAGTCTGGTTCCATGAATTCCACATCGGCCAATTCGTTCGGATTCACGCTGCTCGAGCTGATCATTGCACTCGCAATCACGGCGATCGTTTCCACTGTGGGCGTGCCGGCGATGTCGGATTGGCTTGGTAATCAGCGGGTTCGCGCCGAAAGTCGCCTGCTCTGGCAACACCTCGGCCTCGCCCGCCAGACCGCAGTGTTGCGACGACAAGTTGTTGTCGCCTGTCCAACACTTGATGGCCTGCGCTGCGACGACGCGCTCGACTGGAGCCAAGGCTGGATGATGTTTATCAATCTCGACGATGATCGGCCAGCTCAAAAAGACCCGAATGAGCGATTGATCAGCCGGCATCAATCGCATGACCGCATTCGTATCGTCAGTAATCGGCGTACGTTGCGGTTCAGCGGCGATTTGCAGCGCGCCAGCAACGGCCGTCTCCTGGTGTGCGGCGATCGTGCCGGTCAATCGCCGACACAGCTTGTGATCAGCCCGACCGGGCGAACCCGGCTGGTCACCGGCGACACCAATACAGGCGGCCTGGCATGCCCGTGAACAAACCATCGACTCAAGACGGCTTCACGCTAATTGAAATCACCATTGCGGTCATTCTCGTAGCAGTCGGTATCGCCGGCAATTTCAAACTCTTCGAGCACAGTTTCCGACAGCATAGTTTTGGGCAACAACTCGCACGCGCCAGTGAACTAGGGCTGGGTTTACACGGTGCGCTCATCGCCGCCCATTCGCTAGACCCGACGATTAACCAACGCTGCCGCGATGGCGAGCAAGCTGCATGCGACGCGCAAACCTGGCGACTGGTAACAGTTCAGCAGTGGCAACAACGTGCCGCGCGCGTTCTGCCGAACGGTCGTATTGTTGTACAACCATCAGGGTCCTTGCAGCACCGAATTACCGTGAGCTGGAAAGACCCTGTGTCGTTGACGCGCGATCACTGGGCGATGGACGTCAGCAATGACTAAGCGCCACGCGCTGGGGCTCACCCTCGTCGAGTTGTTGATCAGCATGACCATTGGGCTGCTGTTGCTGGGTGCGTTGTTGCAAGTGCTGGTACTGCACTCCAGGCAGTTCGCTGACAGTGAGGCGCTCGCCGAACTTCAGGATCAAGCAAGCGCGGCGATTCGATTCTTGCGCCGTGATATTGCACTGGCCGGACACTGGGGAATGCTCGCATCCGCGACCCACATCGATGGTGCGAGTACCGTGAGCGATGCAAATCCGCTGGGTATAGCTGTGCCCTCGCGTTGCCAGCCACGCTTCACGCTGGATCTGATGCAAGCAGCGTCCATTACAACCCATGCCGACCAATGGCAATGCGGCGTCAACGCACGGGATGACAGTCCGGCGCTCGCCTTGCGCTACGCAAGCCCGGAAGCCAATGAAGCACACACAGATCGCATACAACTCTGGCTCACCCCTACTGGCGGTCAAACAACTCACGCCAAACACGCGAGCCCCGGGCAACGACACGACCTGCAAGTCATGGGCTATTACGTCGCGCCCGCCTCCACGCTGTTCACTGAACAACCGGTTCTACGAAGACTCACTTTGCGCCGGCGGGCGGGGCAGCCCGCTTATGTCGATGAGGAGGTCGCCATCGGTGTTGAGCACCTGCACCTCAGGGCCGCCATCGATACCAATAGCGATGGACAAGCTGATAGCTGGGTCGAGCCTGATGATACGCGTCTGACTGCTCGCGGCAGCGACGGCGCACCCGAATTTCCCGTGGTGGCTATCGAAGTCAGCCTGATCGTGCGAGCAGAAGCACCGGTACAACGTCGCATCGACGTGCAACGTTTTTGGCTCGGTGACACCGAATGGCAGGCGCCAGCCGACAATCATTGGCGCGTCCATGTGACGACCACAGTCACTTTGAGAAACTGGAGCAATAACGGATGACACCCTGTAGCAAACAGCGCGGTACGGTCGCAGTGACGGCGAGTCTGTTGATTACGATGACGGCGATGTTGGCATCCGTCAGCCTGCGGTCAGCGACCGTCTCGGTGGCGATGGGCCATAGCTATCAGCAACAGGCACGGACGCTGGCCGCCGCCGAACGCACACTGAGCGAACAGGTGCGCACTGCAACGCTCACCATCGGTGGTAGCGAACGACGAATTCACGCGCAACACCCACATGACATTTCGACGGAGACGACCATTCGCTACCTTGGTCGAACCGCAGCCAGCGCGTCCCCCGTCCTTGCTACCGATAGCGATCCAGACCTTACAGCGCACGTTTTTGTACTAGCCACACAGGCCTCAAGTCGCCGGAGTGCAACGACCATGCGCGCAGTGTATGTGCTGCAACTCGCGAGAGCGTCACAGCAAACTGGCAATCTGAAACCTTCAGACCCAGCGCTTCAGGAGCGTTTCGAAACGCTCCGCTGGGCCAGAGGATGGCACTGATGCAGCCGACTGTGTTTACACCTGATGCGCGCACGAGTGTCAGGGGCTTCACGCTGATCGAACTACTGATCGCTGTAACAATCGCAGCAATGCTCGCCGCACTGGCCATACCCGGATATCAACACTACCTGCAGCGACAACAACGCAGCGAGGCACGTGTGCTGCTAATGAAATTGCAGAGTGATCAAACGCGTTTTTTCGTTCGCCACGGCCGCTACGCCCAAACCATGGCGGAACTGGATATGCCCCCGGACGGCCTGACGCCGAGCGGTCGCTATCAGATTCAGGTGAGCCACAGCGATCAAGACGGTTTTCGCCTGCGAGCCACGCGTCTGCTTGCGGACCGGGAAGCAAAACGTTGCTTGTGGTTTGAGATAGACCAGTTGTTTACGAGAGCCTCAGCCCCACAAACTGCGGAGCGCTGTTGGGGTCGCTAGTCTTCGCCGTCGCCTTCAGCTTGTTCAGCGCTCGACTTCTGCTGCTTGCCGCTGCCGAAGAAGCTATCGAGGATTAACACAAACGCGCCAATACTAATCGCGATGTCTGCGACGTTGAACGTTGGAAAATAGGCGTCTTTCCAATGCACTTGGATAAAGTCGACAACGTAGTGAAAGTGAACGCGATCCATGACATTGCCAATCGCACCGCCCAAAATTAGCGCCAACGCGAAAGCCAGCCACCGATAGCCTCGCCGCGGTAACTTTCGCAGCCAGATCAC
>JBCAZB010000048.1:0-11553 GCA_038533315.1 Pseudomonadota bacterium
CCGAAGTCGATGTCAACAACGCCGCCTACGCATCACATCATGACGAGCAAGCGGTGCACGTGCGTCGAGGTGATGTTGTGGTCGGCGACTCGCGATTGCTGCATGGGGCCTATGCGAATACGAGCGAACACGAACGCCCATTGATCACACTCTGGTATATCCCGAACTGGGGGACACTTCCCGACAATGTGCAAGCAACGCTTTGCGATATCTACCAGCGTAAGGTTGTGGATATCGACGACGGCGAAGAGGATCTCCCCACTTGTGATGCGTGGCCAGCGTCAGCCTTCGAGCACATAAGAAACCTCGTGCCCCGCTACGAGGGCAAGAGTCAATCGTTACGATGGAATCGTGTCCCGGAGGTTCACAAGATGGAAAAACCTTAGGAGGGGTCATGCGATCGAAGCTTCCTTACATCGCCGCTTCGCTGCTGGCGCTTACATCCGCTGCTTGTGGCGACGATGAGTTGTTGTTGCATGTCCCATCACCGGACTGGCGCGATCAGGTCATCTACTTCCTGATGACAGACCGCTTCAACGACGGCGATCCCGGCAACAACGACCAGGGCGCCGGCGAGTATGATCCCCAATTGGAGAGTCACTACAGCGGCGGCGATATACAGGGTGTCATCGATCAGCTCGACTACATTCAGGATCTCGGTGCGACAACCGTTTGGACGACACCGATCGTCGCGAATCAGTGGTGGAGCGCACACACCGAGTACAGCGGCTATCACGGCTACTGGGCCACCGACTTCAGCGAAGTCGATGCCCATGCCGGTACGCTCGCCGACTATCAACGCTTGTCCGACCAACTACATCGTCGCGGCATGTTTTTGATCAAAGACATCGTCGTGAACCATACCGGTAACTTCTTCAATTACCGTGGCGGTCACGACGGCTACGATCCAGAGGATACCGCTGCGAATTTCATCTGGCTGGAGCCTGAAGACTCAGTGCAGCGTGCGCCCACACAACCGCCGTTCGATCGCATTGACCGCACCAACCCAGCGCACGAGACATCTGATATTTATCACTGGACGCCGTCGATCACCGACTATCGAAACACCGACCACCAGTACACGTATCAACTTGCCACACTCGCTGATATCAATACCACCAATCCCGTCGTCATCGAGGCATTCAAGGAAGTCTACGGCGACTGGATTGACAAAGCTGGCGTCGATGCGTTTCGGATCGATACCGTCCGCTATGTGGATCACGCATTCTTCCATCACTTCATGCATGACGAAGACGGTATTCATGCGCGCGCGGAAGCAACCGGACGCGATCACTTCCTGGCCTTCGGTGAGGTCTTTGATACTTCAAAGCATTACCAAAATGATGGCGAAAAGCGTGTCGCCAGCTACCTCGGCAGCCAGGAGCGTCCGGAACTCAATTCGATCATTTCCTTTCCACTCCACCACGATTTCAAAACGGTGTTTGCGCAAGGCATGCCCACCGATCACCTCGCTTATCGCATTCAGCAGCATATGACGATCTACGACGACCCGCATGTAGTGCCGACATTTATCGACAATCACGATATGGAGCGCTTCTTGGCGAGTGGCGACTTAGCCGGGTTGCATCAGGCGCTTGCGGCGCTATTGACGCTGCCCGGTATTCCGGTGATTTACCAAGGCACCGAGCAAGCGATGACGGCGTCACGCCATGCGATGTTTGCCGGTGGTTTTGGCGCGGAGCATGACCATTTTGACCGTGATGCCCCGCTGTACGCGATCATTCGCACGCTGACACAACTCCGGACCTCGGATCCACTCTTTACACGCGGTGAGCTTGAGATCATCGCGTCCGATCGCAACGGTCCAGGTCTGCTGGCGTACACACGCAGCTACGAGGGTCGTAATGTTGTGGTCTTGTTCAACACCGCGAGTCGCTCCGTTCTTGCTAACAACATCCCAGTCGCCGAGCATGGCGCGGTATTAAAAACGATCTATAGCAACGACGGTGATCTCTCGTCGCTGCCACTGGACGAGAACGGAAGACTCACCGCCGAACTATCCGGACGACGCGTTGTGATCGCAGAAGTCATTGAAGGCGAAATCGTCACGGCAAACCGTGCCGCTCCGGTTATTCACACGACGATCGAGGAAAAAATCGTTGTCGACGATCTCACACTGGCCGGTCGCGCCGATCCGAAGGGCGGCAGATTGCTGCTGGTCAGAAATGGTCGGTTAAACGATGCCATCGAGGTATCGGTAGATTCGCAAGGTGATTGGTCTTACGTTTGGCCTGTCCGCAACCTTGGGCGGGAGCGCGTTTCACTGGCCGCTTATCAGCCAGACAATGGCTTGGCGAGCCAACCGCTTGCCTTCGAGACACGTGTCGATCAAGCGCCGTATCGGCGAACCTTAGTGGACCCCCAGAACGATGATCACGGCCCTGCCGGCCAATACTTCCCGCCGCAACATGAACAGAGCATTGGGCAACAAGATATCTTGGCCATAGAGACGAAAATCGGCGGCGAGATTTTGGAGCTTACACTAACGATGCGCGCACTCAGCGATGACTGGATTCCGCCAAACGGGTTCGACAACGTTGCGCTGAGTCTATTTTTTGACCTGCAGCTTGGTAAAGGTGCCCGCGAGCTACCGCTGCTCAACGCCAAGATGCCAGACGACTGGCGGTGGGATTTGGGGCATGTCATCTACGGCTGGGGTAACACTACGTTTTCAGACGTTGACGCCGATGCGCAGCGTCAAGGAAAACGTTTCGGTATCGCGCCGACAGCCACTGTCGACAAAGCTGCCCGCACGATTACGCTACGCTACCGGGCTTCGGATTTCGGCATCAACGACTGGCAACAAGCACGTGTGTTCATCACGACCTGGGACATCACCGGCGAAGGCGTCTATCGAGAATTGGTACCCGAGAAAAGCGACTGGCACTTTAGCGGGGGCATTGCCGATGGCGCCAAGATCTTAGATGCTGTCAAGCTGACACTCAAACCCGAGTAAGACCAAACTAGTCGCCGCGTCGATGGGTTTGCTGGATGTCACGCACCAAACGAAATCCGATATGCGATGTGCTGAGCTGCCTGTCCTGAGCCTGTCGCGCGGCAGGTCGATAGCGATAACAAAATGCTCTGGCACACAGAAACGAGCCGCCTTTGATCACCACGACTTCCTCTCGCGGTTGCGCGGGATCAAACCCGCGCTCACCAGCGATCGCGACTGTAGAGGGATAGTGATCGGGCGAGTACGGTGTTGACGTCAGCTCCCAGACATTGCCGAGCATGTCGTGCAGGTTTTGTGCATTGGCAACATACGAGCCCACCGGAGCAATACCTGCGAACCCATCGTGGGCGCTGTCGACGATAGGAAACAAGCCCTGCCAGGTGTTTGCAGCGAGTTGGTCGGTGTGCGGCTGACTGCCTCGAGCCGCGAATACCCATTCGGTCTCGGTCGGTAGTCGTGCATCGAGCCACGTTGCAAACGCCTGTGCATCGTTGTAGGTCACGTGCACAACAGGCGCGTCCGCCTGCCAATCCGGCCCATCCGCACCCAGTGGTTTGCGCCAACTGGCACCGGGTGTAAAGCGCCACCAATTCAACGTGGACCGGTCCACCTTGTCTGGCTGTACGAACACCGCAGATCCCGGCGTGGCGCGCTCGGCCCCTTCTTGTCCCCGCCAACCGCGCTCTGCATCGGTCAGGTAGCCTGTCTCACCAACGAACCGCGCAAACTGCGCGTTGGTGACTTCGGTCGCCAGCATCTCGAATCCGCTAACACACTGCTGGGCAACCGGTCGCTCTTCGGGGTGGTAGGCAGCCGAGCCCTGCATGAAACAACCCCCGGCGATTGGCACCCATTGCAGCGATGTCGATTCCGCATTAGATGACTTACTTGCCGGCGGAAACAGGCCGGCAACAACGAACGTTGCGCCGACCAACACTTTCATTCGTAGCGACGGCGCCACTGCTCAACATGCGTTTTGAAATCGGCTATCAGCGCTGTGTTAGCCGAAGATAGATCCTCTGTTTGACCAGGGTCAGCGATGATGTCATACAGCGCCGTTTCGTTACTCTCCGGTAGCCAGACGAAATACCATTGCAGATCCCGTCGGTAGTAGCCGACCATCGGCGCGCCCATCGGGTCGTCGGTTGCATCACTTGGCTCGCCGCGAAAATTCGTACCAGCGCGATGCTGTGTCAGTCGACCGATCAATGCATCTCGTGGTTCAGGCAAAACTTCGCCGGAAATTGCCGGTCGTAAAGAATAGCCGGGCAAGCCCTCAGGAATTGGGGCATCCGCATAGTCTAGAAGGGTTGGCATGATATCCAACGCGCTTGCCAGAGACTGTTGGTCATTGACAGGCGCGATTTCGCCCCGCCAATAAAAGATCAGCGGCGTACGGAGCCCGGTATCGAAAAACGAACCCTTGCCGCGCGGACCACCGTTGGCAAACGTAATCGGGTTATCAGCGTACTCAACATCGGCCGGTTGCTCCCAGCCATTGTCATTGACGTAAACAATCAATGTATTGTCGAGCAAACGCTCCTTGCGCAGTGTATCGATGACTTGCCCAACGCCCCAATCGAACCAGTGAATGTTCGCGTAATAGAGTTTAGCCGATTCGCTCAGATCGTCGCGGTCTGCGTAGTACTTGTAAAACCGATCCGGGGCATTAAGCGGCGTGTGCGGTAGAGCCGGCCCATACCAGACGAAGAACGGTTGTTCGGCGTGCTCACGAATAAAATCGGTCACCGGCGTCATTGTCTCCCGACCGATTTCATTGCCCCGCCCTCCCATAAAGGTAAAGAACCATCGGTCACCGAGATCAACCGCGTCCGACCAGCTCCACGCTTCTGTCATACCCGCCGTGAATCCGCCGTGAGCCCAAGACTGTTCCCACCATTTACCGCTTTGATGGGAGACATAGCCTTTTTTGGCCAGCAATCGAGGCAGCGTATCGAATTGTGCAATCGCTGATGTGTGATATTGCTGGCGCAACATGTTGCGAGCACGCGGCGTATCGACACCATCCGGTAACGGCCTGGCCGACAGTTCTTGCTCAGCAATGGCATCGGCGCGTTGCTCGTACTGCACCGGGTAAAGGCCCGTGATCAGGGTTTGCAAGGTAGGACGACAGAAATTGGAGGTGGCATGAGCGACTTCGAACACAACACCACCACGGCCCAGCAAATCCATGTTGGGTGTGATGACGTTTTCGTCGCCTAGAAAACCAAGATAGGGCCAACCCAGATCGTCGGCGATGATCAAAACGATGTTTGGCGGGCCATCTGGTCTCCGCGGCTCGATCGTCCGATCGACCTGGCCTGCCGCCGTGTCCTTGAAAACACCACCGAAATCGAACGCGCCGCCTTTGTCAGGCATCGAACTATCATTAGTGGTCGCGCAGCTTGCAAGCCCAATGGCAACGCTAAGTAGCAAAAAACGTCGCATCCAGTGACCCCCTTATCCCAATCCCCAGAGACATTTATCCAGAACGACACTGTGGCGGCAACTTACTGCAATCGTATTCATTGCAGTGTTTAGACCATCAGAACTATCGGTCGCTGTCTGTTCAACTAAACAATGACGTGTCCAGCTAGCTCGACGGCGCAGCCACCGACCCACGCATCACTAGTCGATGCGGCAATATTTCTTGTTCGCAAACAGCAGACTTGCCGGCTTCGATTTCCTGGCACAGCCGCTCAATGGCGCGCTCGCCGATGATCTCCGCAGGTTGTGCGATAGTCGTGAGCGGCGGATCGCTTACTGCAGCAAAACGCATATCGTCGAAGCCCATGATCGAGATATCGCCGGGTACGCTCAAGCCCGCCTGTTTGACCTCGTGCAAGGCGCCGATCGCCATTTCATCCGTGGCACAGAATACAGCAGAAGGACGCTCCGGGTGCTTGAGCAATGCGCGCATCGCGTGACGTGCACCAGCGATGCTGAGCTCACCATTCACTACCCAACCGTCGGAACAATCGATAGCGGCTTTTTTTAGCGCCTTGCGATAACCCAGCTCCCGGTCCTGCGTAAGCAACGATGCAACCTGTCCGGTGATCATACCGATGCGGCGATGGCCATTGCTAATCAAAAACTCGGTGGCTTCGATACCAGCAGCAATGTTGTCGATGTGTACGCCGGAGAACTTTGCGAGATCTGGCGAGACGGTTTCGCAACCGATTACAATCGGCAGGCGACGCTGACTGTTGGCAGACAAGATTTCAGTGCCAAATGGCGACAGACTGGCGAGCAACAGGATGCCATCGGTTTGTTTTGAAACGAGCATGGCGCCGATTTGATCCGCAGTCATCGTGTTGCGCTGCGTCTCTTCAATCACAATGGAATAGCCCTTCGCCTGCGCGGCCGTGCGAATCCCCGTCAATACCTGTTCGAAAAACGGATCACCGACGGAAGGCAACACGACCATGATCATGTTCGTCCTGCCGCGTCGAAAAGACTGTGCCAGCGTGTTCGGCGAGTAATTGGTCGTCTTGATCGCGGCCTGCACCTTCGCGCGCGTCTTCTCAGACACTTTTTCCGGTGCATTGATGTAGCGAGACACGGTCGCAATGGAGACGCCAGCGAGCCGCGCGACTTCCTTGATGGAAACTGTGTTCATGCCAGCGAAGACCGTACCTTGTTGTTTCTGTTTCGGTGCCATGCCCAGCCTAACGCAGTACCAACAACGACGCACCTCCCTAGGGCCAAGACAATTTGTCTGCCATGGCGGGGATGCAAGGCAATTTGTAAACGTTTACAATCCCTGGATGAAAAGCATCCGGGGGGACTGATGCTGAACAATTTATTTTGGACGCAAGCGTGTGTCGCAAGGATCGACCCGTGAGAACGGTGCTCGGCATCGACCTGGGGACGCAACACCTGAAAGTCGTGTTCTATGACTTCGACCACCGGGACATTGTTGCTAGTGCCAGCGCTGCGCTTGAACTCCGCCTCGGCGAGAACGGTGAGGCTGAGCAAGAAACGTCATGGTGGGTTGAAGGCCTGCGCGCGGCGTTGAAAAAAATACCGCCTGATGTGCGTCGCAGTGCGTTGGCGATAGGCGTATCGGGGCAACAGCATGGATTCGTCGCGTTGGACAAAGCGGGCAACGTGCTGGCGCCTGTCAAACTCTGGTGTGACACATCCACCGACCGGGAGTGTGAAGCGATCACCGAAGCCTTCGGTGGCCGAGAGCGCTGCATCCGCGACGTCGGCAACCCCATCCTGCCCGGGTATACGGCCTCGAAAGTGCGCTGGTTACGCGATGCCCATCCAAGCCGCTACGAGCAGCTGGCCACAATTCTTCTGCCACATGACTACCTCAACTTTGTATTGACCGGTGAGCGTTGCATGGAAGCCGGCGACGCATCAGGCACCGGTTTCTTGGATGTGCGCACGCGGCAATGGTCTGCCGATATGCTGCGCGCCATCGATCCTGACCGTGACTTGATGGAATGTCTGCCCTCAGTCCGTGCCTGCAATGAAGCGATCGGACAGCTCCGTGCAGGCGTTGCGTCAGAACTCGGATTGCCAGCAGGCATTCCGGTGTCGATCGGTGGCGGCGATAACATGATGGGGGCTATTGGCACCGGCAACGTCCAACCCGGGTCTGTCACCATGAGCCTCGGCACATCAGGCACCGTGTACGCGTTTTCGGACAAGCCGGTTGTCGATACCGATGGCACGATTGCCGCGTTCTGTTCGTCGACAGGCGGCTGGCTACCGTTGTTGTGCACGATGAATTGCACGGTAAGTACAGAGCTGATGCGCAAGCTGTTGCGCGCTGACATTGCGAGCTTCGAGGCACAGATTAACAGCGCGCCTCAAGGTGCGGATGGCATCATCACGGTGCCGTTTTTCAACGGCGAGCGCACACCGAACCTACCCAAAGCGAAAGGCATGATCGTCGGTCTTGATGGCCGAAATATGTCCAGTGAAAACCTGTTGCGGTCCGCCGTTGAAGGGGTGACGTTCGGGCTCAAGGCCGGCATCGATGCACTGGCCGCTCTGGATACCAACGCGACCGAGATTATTGCCACAGGCGGTGGTGCCCGGAGTGCCGTCTGGCGCCAGATTATCGCCGATGTCTGCAATGTGCCGGTCGTCACACTCGCCAACGAAGAAGGCGCAGCGTTTGGCGCGACCCTGCAGGCGATGGCTATCGTCGAGCAAGAGCAAGACGCGGGTGCCATCGTAGCGCAACACGTCATACGCAATAGCGATCACACCGCAGAACCGAACAGCGCTGCTGTCCGTTTCTATCACGACACTTATCAAACTTTCCAACAGGTCGTTCGGCAAGCCGTCGCGCTGTATGCCTGAACACTTTAGATGCTGAGAACACGATCATGAGCAGAACTGTATTTTCCAGTGGACAAACTTACTTTGCTGGCATTGATGCCATCGAATACGAAGGGCCGGACTCGGACAACCCATTGGCTTTCAAAGCGTACGATCCCGAACGTGTTGTAGCCGGAAAAACACTGGCAGAGCATTTGCGCTTCGCCGTCTGCTACTGGCACACCTTCTGCGGGCTGGGGCTCGATCCCTTCGGGCCCGGCACGCGTGCGTACGCCTGGGACGTCGCCAGTGATCCAATGACCGCAGCAATGCAGAAACTCGATGCCGCGTTTGAGTTTTTCACCAAACTCGGCGTCCCGTATTACTGCTTCCACGATGTTGATATGGCACCCGAAGGCAGCGGCTTATCCGACCTGCTGGCGAACCTCGAGACGATGGTCGATGCGGCGTTGGAGCGACAAAACGAGACCGGAATGAAACTGCTATGGGGCACCGCCAACCTGTTCTCCAATCCACGCTACATGAACGGCGCCGCGACCAATCCCGACTTTCGTGTTGTGGCCCATGCCGGTGCACAGGTCAAAGCGATGCTCGACGCCACCGTCAAGTTAGGTGGTGAAAATTACGTGTTCTGGGGCGGTCGTGAAGGTTATAGCTGCCTGCAAACCACCGATACATTGCGCGAACAGGAGCACATGGCGCGCTTCCTGACCATGGCGCGGGACTATGGCCGCTCGATTGGCTTCGATGGCACATTCCTGATCGAACCGAAGCCGATGGAGCCGATGCATCATCAATACGATTTCGACGCACAGACAAGCATTGGCTTTCTGCGTCACTACGGGCTGCAAGACGACTTCAAGCTCAACATCGAAGCGAACCACGCGACGTTGGCAGGACACACCTTTGCACACGATCTGCGTATGGCCGGCGATGCCGGTATGCTCGGCTCGGTCGACGCCAATCGGGGCAATCCGCAGAACGGATGGGATACCGATCAGTTCCCCACCGACCTGTACGACACCGTACACGGGATGATGGTCATACTCGAAGGTGGCGGACTCGGTTCCGGCGGGCTGAACTTCGATGCCAAGCTGCGGCGCGAATCGACCCAACTCGAAGATCTGTTCATCGCCCATATCGGTGGCATGGACGCATTTGCGCGCGGGTTGATTATTGCGAGCAAGATCCTGGATGACCCGCGCATGAAAGCGATGAAGCAAGATCGCTACCAGAGTTTTGATGCAGGTGACGGCCGGGCGTTTGAGCGCGGGGAACTGGACTTGCCAGCGTTGCAATCGTTGGCCGTCGAGACCGGTGAACCGGAGTCAATCAGCGGCCGTCAGGAGCTGATGGAGAATCTGATCAACGATTACCTGGTGCGCGGAATCGCGTGATAATAGAGAGCGCTAGTCGCCGGCAAACCTCGGCGCGCGCTTTTCTTTAAAAGAACGGATCGCCTCTTCGAAGTCACTAGACTGCGTAGTCAGCAACCACTGGTCGGCATCCATATGACTGGCCGACGCAGCAAAAGCGAGCGCGTACTGATTGACGCTGCGTTTGATCATCTGCACAGCAACGGGCGGCAAAGCGGCATACTGCTGAGCGAGTTTATACGCCACGTCTCGCACGTCGTCACGATCGCACATGCGGTCAACAAGACCCCACGCCTCCAGGTGCTGAGCGTCGATACGTTCGCCAGACATCAACAGGCGCTTCGCGCGCGCCGGTCCCATGAGCTCCACAACCAGCGGCA
This sequence comes from Pseudomonadota bacterium, assembly GCA_038533315.1. Classification (GTDB taxonomy): domain Bacteria; phylum Pseudomonadota; class Gammaproteobacteria; order Steroidobacterales; family Woeseiaceae; genus CALBPI01. The sequence continues at coordinate 10,035 of JBCAZB010000048.1, forward strand.
ACGCGCCCCACATCAGATTCATACCCATCCGAACCTCGCCGAAGCCAAGCGTCGTATCTGTCGCCACGACCCGGAAGTCACAACCGATCGCGATGCACGCGCCAGCCCCGGTGGCCACACCCTGCAAAGCACAAATCGTTGGCTGGGGTAATTCGCATAAGGCGCGCATCAATCGCGCCCCCAGTTCGGCGTTACGTCGTCGCTGCAAAAGGTTGTCGTCACTCTCGTTCAATGAAGTTTGTAGCGCATCGAGATCAGCACCGACGGAGAAGTCTTCGCCCTTGGCGCGCAGCACGACAGCACGCACAGAGGTATTGGCGGCCAGTTGATCGAACTCGGCAATCAACGCTTGCATCATCGCATTGGTTACAGCGTTGCGCTTGGCCGCCCGATTGATCGTAATCGAAGCGATGGAGCCTGCCGTTTCGGAGAGAATCAGGGAATCTGTCATGGTGCAGACGAGTGTAGCCTAGTCTTAAACTTTTGGCCGTATTCGTGCCCTTTGTTTGTCTGTTTCGCGTGGCTTAACCCGGTATTAAGACAATCTTAAGCGAAACCTGAGTTTTGTCGGCTGCTGCATCGCTACGGTTACTGAGACAGTTGTCGCGCCGCGAAAGCGGTGCCACGCCAGATCAAAAACCGACGATAAAAGGGACTCACATGACCACCACTGATCCAAATGACACAGCGATCACAGATCACAAGACTGACACCGTCTCCCGGCGCCGCTTTCTGGGTGGCTCTGCTGCCATCGCCGGCGCTGCCACGGCGATCCCCACAGCAGGACTGACCAGCAGCGCCGAGGCTGCGGTCATACGCCAAGGTCGCCAACAGCGGAAGGCCGACGCATTTAACTTAAGAATCAATGCAGCTATCGACCAATGGTCACAACCCGTACCACGCGCCCGCGACAACGGTGACGACCAACGCTTCCGTAGCAAAATCGGCTCGTTCACCAAGGGGCTACCGCACGATGAGTTCGGCGAAGTTGATCGGCGCGCCTATCGACGTCTGAAACAAGCGTTGCGCTCGCGGGATGAATCGCGTTTCGAATACATACCGATGGGCGGCCAACGCAAACTGGCCAATCCGCAGGCGACTTTTGCATACTCCATCGAAGGCGCTGACTCCCACACGATACGCATGCCTGCAGCGCCGGCATTCAGTGATGTCGACGAAATCGCCGAGATCGTCGAAGTGTACTGGCACGCCCTGCTACGCGATGTGCCGTTTTCGCAGTACGAACATCACCCGGACGTGGCGGCGGCGGTCGACGATCTGAACCAATTTGCGTATTTTCATCGTCGCTACCGCGGGCCCGTGACGCCAGCGAATCTATTCCGCGGCGAGACGCCGGGCGATCTAGTGGGTCCTTACATCTCGCAGCTGTTGCTGAAGCCGGTCCCCTTCGGCGCGATGACACTGGACCAACGATATCGTGTCGACGTCGCTGGCCTCGATTTTATGACCGACTATCAGGAATGGCTCGCCGTCCAGCGCGGTGACATCACCGCGCTGG
>JBCAZB010000049.1:0-11394 GCA_038533315.1 Pseudomonadota bacterium
AACTCGATGGCTTCGCGGTGCGCGTGCCGACGATCAATGTATCGATGGTCGATCTGAGTTTCGTGGCCAGTCGCGAGACCAGCATCGATGAGGTCAACGACGTGCTGAAGGCGGCTGCCGATGGACCGATGAAGGGTATTCTTGACTACTCCGACGGGCCGCTGGTTTCGATCGACTTCAACCACAACCCGGCTTCTTCGAGCTACGACGCCACACTAACCAAAGTAATGCAGGGCACGCTGGTTAAAGTTTGCTCGTGGTATGACAACGAATGGGGATTCTCAAACAGAATGCTTGATACCGCGCAAGCGTTGATCAAGGCAGCCGGGTAGCGCTTCGCGCGCGATCAGGCGCAGGATGGCGGGCGAGCTTCGTGGCTTGTCCCGCCATTTTTTTATCGGTGACAGGGGTGAGCAGTCATGGACGTGATTAAGATGCAGGATCTGGATCTCGCAGGTCAGCGGGTATTGATCCGCGAGGATCTGAATGTGCCCATTCAGGACGGCAGGGTCACATCGGATACCCGCATTCGAGCGGCACTGCCGACGCTTCAGGCGGCATTGGAAGCCGGGGCCGCCGTGATGGTGATGTCCCATCTTGGTCGCCCCACCGAAGGCCAACCGGACGAACAGTATTCTCTCGCCCCGGTGGCCCACCATTTAGGCCAATTGCTCGGGCGTCCTGTACCACTGGTTCGGGACTGGCTAGATGGGGTGAACATTGCGCCGGGCGACATCGTGCTGTGCGAGAACGTTCGCTTTAATGTGGGCGAGAAAGCGTCTGACGAGCGCCTTGCACGACGTATGGCCGCGCTTGCTGATGTGTTTGTCATGGATGCCTTTGGCACAGCACATCGGGATCAGGCCAGTACCGCAGGTGTTGCACGCTTTGCGCCTGTCGCTGCAGCAGGGCCATTGCTGGTGGCTGAGCTTGAGGCGCTCGGGCGTGCACTGGATACGCCACAGAAGCCGATCCTCGCGTTGGTCGGTGGCTCTAAGGTATCGACCAAGCTGTCGGTGCTGGAGGCTTTGTCGGCCAAGGTCGATCAGCTTGTGGTCGGCGGTGGTATTGCGAACACATTCATCGCCGCTGCGGGGCACTCGGTCGGCAAATCGCTGCACGAACCGGATCTGCTCGCGACCGCGCGAGCGTTGTCTACCGGCGGTGATCGCGCGCGCGTTCCGGTGCCGACCGATGTCGTCGTTGCGAACACTTTTGCCGACGATGCTGAAGCCCGCACCTGTTCGGTGTCTGCCGTACAGCCTGACGAGATGATTCTGGATATTGGCCCGGCATCGGCTGAGGCGCTCGCGGAGATGATTCGGGCCGCTGGTACGGTCATTTGGAATGGCCCGGTGGGCGTGTTCGAATTCTCAGCGTTTGCCAACGGCACCCGGATCATCGCCGAGGCTATCGCTGAAAGTGACGCATTCTCGATTGCCGGTGGCGGCGATACGCTTGCGGCCATCGAGCAGTTTGATGTCGCTTCAGGCATCAGCTATATCTCAACCGGGGGCGGCGCATTCCTTGAGTTTGTGGAGGGTAAAGTGCTGCCAGCGGTGGCCGCACTTGAAGCGAGTGCCGCACGCTCATAGCAGTGTGGCAATGAGCTGGTTTGACAGTGGGGGTCAACAGCAAAGGTAATGGGGACAATGATCAGACGAACCAAAATTATCGCAACACTGGGGCCTGCTACGGATGACGATCGCGTTCTCCGGCAGATGCTCGAGAACGGGCTGGATGTCGTACGCATGAACTTTTCACATGGCAGTGGTGAGGTTCTTGCCGAACGCTGCGAGCGTTTGCGTGCGCTGTCGGCTGAATTGGGCAGGCCCGTCGCTATTCTGGGCGACTTGCAGGGCCCAAAGATTCGCATAAGTCGCTTCAAGTCTGGCAGCGTCACGCTGAAGAATGGCGCTGCTTTTTTTCTGGATCCGACATTTGATAGCAAGTCGGGCGACGAATCCGGCGTTTCGATTGCCTATCCGGAGCTGGCCGATGATGTGGCGCTGGACGATGTGTTGCTGCTCAACGATGGGCAAATCGCTTTGCGGGTCACGGGTATCGATGGCCCACGCGTGCATACCGAAGTTACTCAGGGCGGTGTGCTATCCGACAAGAAGGGCATCAACAAGCAAGGGGGTGGCCTGTCGGCACCGGCATTGACCGAAAAGGACGAACTCGATATCCAGACCGCAGCGGATCTCGGGTTCGACTATCTGGCGGTGTCTTTCGTCCGCAGCGCATCCGACATTCGTCAGGCACGTGCGCTATTCGAGGCGGCGGGCGGATTCGGCAAGATCGTCGCCAAGATCGAGCGAACCGAGGCGATTGATAATATCGATCAGATCGTTGAGGCGAGTGACGTCATCATGGTGGCGCGCGGAGATCTCGGTGTCGAGATGGGTTATGCCGAACTCACTGGTCTGCAAAAACAGATTATTCGCAAGACCCGTTATGGCAACAAGATTGCGATTACCGCGACGCAGATGATGGAATCGATGATCGAAAATCGCATTCCAACGCGGGCCGAAGTGTCAGATGTCGCGAATGCGGTAATGGACGGCACCGATGCTGTGATGTTGTCCGCTGAAACGGCTGTTGGCCGCTATCCCGCGGAGGTCATCTCAGCGATGTCCGAGGTGTGTAGCGGCGCTGAGAAGTATCAGACGCACCGGTATCGCGCGACGCATCGCGAGGCGGATTTGTTTCAGCATGTCGATGAAACGATTGCCATGGCTACGATGTATGCAGCCAATCATCTCGACGTGAAGGCGATTATTGCGCTGACCGAGTCGGGTTCCACGACACTGTGGATGTCGCGTATCCGATCCGATATTCCCGTTTTTGCGTTTACGCGCCACGAACGCACACGGCGTCGGGTGACGCTGTATCGCGGCGTATACCCGGTGGAGTTCGACATTACGCATACCAACTCGGTCAGGGTTTACAACGAGGTTTGCAGCCGGCTCTATGAGGTCGGCTACGTACAACCTGGCGATCGCGTGATCTTCACGAAAGGTGATCTGAGCGGCGTTTCGGGTGGCACCAATGCAATGAAAATCATTGAGGTTCCGGATGCTGATATCATGCTGAGCCAGACCAACAACAGGAAAACTTGATGAGCGACCAACGCTTTGAGGGCACCAAGAACTACATCGCCACAGACGACCTTATGATGGCGGTAAACGCCGGTGTCACACTGCAGCGACCGATTCTGGTCAAGGGTGAGCCGGGTACCGGCAAGACCATGCTGGCTGAGGAGGTCGCCGCGGCGCTTGGCAAGCCGCTGTTTGAGTGGCACATCAAGTCGACGACCAAGGCACAGCAAGGCCTGTACGAGTACGACGCCGTCGCACGATTGCGGGATTCGCAACTCGGCAACGAGAAAGTGCACGATATCGGTAACTACATTTTGAAAGGCAGCCTGTGGCAGGCGTTCGAGTCCGAAACGCAACCCGTGGTCTTGATCGATGAAATCGACAAAGCCGATATCGAGTTTCCGAACGATCTGTTGCGCGAGCTCGATCGCATGGCGTTCACCGTCTACGAGACGCAAGAGACGATTTCTGCGCGGCATCGACCGATTATCATCATCACCAGTAACAATGAGAAAGAGCTTCCCGATGCCTTTTTGCGTCGGTGCTTTTTTCACTACATCAAGTTTCCCGACGAGGGGACGATGGCAAAGATCGTCGATGTGCATTTTCCAGACTTGAAGAAAAACCTACTGCGCGAGGCCCTAAACTGTTTTTACCAGGTGCGCGAGACGCCGGGCCTGAAGAAAAAACCGTCCACGTCTGAACTGCTCGACTGGATCAAGTTACTGCTGGCGGAAGATATTCCGCCCGAGGCGTTGCGCAGCGAGGATAAATCAAAGGCGATTCCACCTTTGTATGGCGCATTGCTGAAGAACGAACAAGATGTTCATTTGTTTGAGCAGTTGGTGTTCCTGAACCGCGCCAACCGCTAGCCTCAGTGTATTGAGATTCTATGCTGATTCGATTCTTTTACATGCTGCGCGAGGCCGGTGTGAAAACATCGGTCACAGAGTTGTTGACGTTGCTGGCCGCCATGCGCGAGGGGCTAGCGAGCACTAGCGTCGACCAGTTCTATTTTTTGGCACGCGCGTGCATGGTCAAGGACGAAACCCAGTTCGATCGATTCGACAAAGTGTTCGCGGCCCATTTCCAGGGTATCGAGCAGGCGTTCGCGGAGCTGACAGCTCATGTACCGGAGGATTGGCTCGCCCACGTAGCAAGCTTGAGTCTGACTGACGAGGAGCGCGAGAAGATCGAGTCGCTGGGTGGCTTCGATGAGCTTATGGAAGCGCTTCAGGAACGTTTGCGCGAACAGGAGGAACGCCATGAGGGCGGGAACAAGTGGATCGGTACCGGCGGTACATCCCCCTTCGGCGTTGGCGGCTTTAATCCGGAAGGCGTCCGGATAGGCGAGCAACAGGGTGGCGGTAATCGACGCGGCGTCAAGGTTTGGGATCGGCGCGAGTATCGCAACCTCGATGACAGTGTTGAACTTGGCACGCGCAACATCAAGCTCGCCCTGCGCAAACTGCGTCGCTTCGCGCGTGAAGGCGCTGCCGATCAGTTGGATCTGGACGACACGATCCGTTCGACGGCACGTAACGCCGGCTATCTGGATATCAAGATGGTGCCCGAGCGACATAACGCTATCAAAGTGCTGTTGTGCCTGGATGTCGGTGGGTCCATGGATGACCACGTTCGCGTCTGTGAGGAGATGTTCTCGGCCGCGAGCAGCGAGTTCAAACACTTAGAGTATTTCTATTTCCATAATTTCGTTTACGAAAGCCTGTGGAAAGACAACCGACGCAGACACTCAGAGCGGATCCCGCTTTCGGAAGTACTCAATAAGTACGGGCCCGACTATAAATTGATTTTCGTCGGTGACGCGACGATGAGCCCATACGAGATCGTCTATGCGGGTGGCAGCGTTGAACATTGGAACGAAGAACCCGGTGCTGCCTGTATTCAGCGACTACTCAACGCCTTTCCGAAAGCGATCTGGCTGAATCCGGAGCCGGTACAACGCTGGCCGCATACTCCGTCGGTCAAGATAACGCAGGAGCTGATGGAAGATCGGATGTATCCGCTTACCGTCAGCGGGCTCGACGAGGGCATCAAGCGGCTGCAGTAGCGGGCCGGGGAGGGGTTGATGGCTCAGGATCATGACCCGAAAGCCAATAAGTTGGCGCTGGTTCTGCCTGGCGGCGGTGCACGTGGAGCCTTCCAGGTTGGCGTGCTGAAAGCGATCTCGGAGCTAATGCCACCGCGTTCGCGGAATCCTTTTCGCATCATCAGCGGCACGTCCGCTGGTGCAATTAACTCCGTCGTTCTGGCCAGTAAAGCGCAACGCTTCCATTTTGCGGTCGCCGAACTCGAGCGAGTGTGGGGCGGGTTCGAAACCGCTGCCGTCTATCGTTCTGACGGTTGGACGATGCTCAAGAGCAGTCTGCACTGGCTGACCGCACTGGTATTCGGCGGCTTGGGTGTCAGCAATCCGAAATCGTTGTTGGACAACGCGCCGTTGCGTGCCCTGTTGTCACGCAATGTACGCTTTCCGCGTATTCAGGCCGCGATCGACAAAGGCTTCCTGGATGCGGTCGCGGTCACTGCAGCGGGCTACCAATCTTCGCGATCGGTGACTTTTTTCCAAGGTTGCGATGGATCGGATCCGTGGGAACGCACGCGGCGTATCGGGCGAAAAACGACACTGGATCTGGACCACCTGATGGCCAGCATTGCCGTGCCGATGATCTTTCCCCCAGTAAGAATCGGTAACGAGTTCTTTGGTGACGGTGCCATGCGTCAGGCGACGCCACTCTCTCCAGTCGTCCATCTTGGTGCCAATAGGATTCTCGTTATTGGCGTTAGAGATGAGCTTGCCGACCGCGTGCACTCGGACGCGGAACCAGATTTCCCGGGCTTTGGGCAGATAGCCGGTTATGTGCTGGATACGCTGTTTCTGGACGGTCTGTATTCGGATCTCGAACGACTGGCGCGGATTAACAGCATCATTGAGTCGGTGCCGGTCACGGCCCGCACCGGACTGGCCTCGCAAATGCGACAGATCGACACGATGGTGGTATTGCCGAGCGTCGATCTACGAGAGCTCGCCTTGGCCCATATCCGCGAGTTGCCGCGAGGGGTGCGACTATTGCTGAGTGGTGTCGGCGGCAGCGAAGGGCGGTTGTTGAGCTTCCTGTTATTCGAAGCGGGCTATACGCGCGCACTGATCGATCAGGGGTATCGCGATGCGATGCGCGTCAAACACCAACTTAAGGACTTTGTATTGGGCGCCGAAGTGCCTTCTCTCATTGCGCCCGATACCGTGAGCGATGATTTATCGGGCATCTACCGGACTATTCAAAAACACTAAATTATCGCGCGATCGAGGCGCACCCCATGTGGTGGGTTGGCCGCTCTCCGCGGTTTCATGCTCTGCTGTCACAACAGAAACATCGCGCCCAAGCCAAGGAACAGGCCGTAGCCGACGACATCGGTAATCGTCGTCAGGATAACGCCCCCTGCGAGTGCGGGATCGACATTGATCCGCTTGAGTATCATCGGAATGAAAAATCCACATAGCGCCGCGATCACGAGATTACAGGCCAATGCGACGGCGACCAGCAAACCGATGATCCATGTGTTGAACCATAGTGCGGTAACAATGGCGACCAATGCCGCCCAGAACAGACCGTTGATCAAGCCGATCGTGAACTCACGTCGCAGCACCGTCATGGCGTTGCCCGCTTCAATTTGTCCAAGTGCGATCGCGCGCGTGATGATCGTCAACGACTGCGTCCCGGCGACGCCGCCCATGCTGGGTACGATCGGCATAAGCACAGCCATCAGTACGACCTTATCGATCGTGGTTTGAAACACATCGACAACACTTGCGGCAACGAAAGCCGTCAAAAGATTGATGCCTAGCCAGAACGCGCGTCGACGTGCTCCCTGAAAAACGGGTGCGAACAGGTCATGGTCCTCATCCAGGCCAGCAGCCCCCATCAGGGAGTGTTCGGCTTCGTCGCGAATCACGTCGACGACGTCATCGACGGTAATTCGGCCGAGCAGAGTCTTGTCGTCACCGATGACCGCAACCGACAATAGGTCGCGATCTTCGAACAGGCGCACGACATCGGCTGATCCTGTCATGGCATGCACGGCCGGTGCATCGTTATCCATCAGATCTTCTACCAGCGTCGCCGGGTCGGCCACCAGCAGCGAAGTGATTGGTAGTACGCCGGCATAGAGGTCGTCACGATCGACGACGATCAAGGAATCGGTGCGGTCGGGCAGTGCGGAATGCGCACGCAAGTAGCGCAGTACCACTTCGACCGTCACATCAGGACGTACGGTCGTCGTATCGGTATCCATCAGACCGCCAGCACTATCCTCGGGGTATGCGAGGACTTCGCGCAAGCGTTGTCGGTCTTGCCCGTCCATCGAGCGAATGACCTGTTGCGTGATCGCTTCCGGCAAGTCGATAACCAGATCGGCGAGGTCATCAACTGCCATGCCTTCTGTCGCTGCGACCAGCTGTTCGACATCCATTGCCTGGATCAGGCCATCGCGAACATCATCTGCCAGCTCGACGAGCACCTCGCCTTCGCTGTCTCTATCGACGAGCTCCCAGACTAAGCGACGTTCGGCAACCGGCAGGGATTCGAGCAAGCGGGCGATTTCGCCCGGGCGCAAACCAGCGACCATGCGACGCGCGGTGCGCATGGTGCCGCTTTCCAGTGCCTCGCGCAGCGCGCTAAGCACTGAAGGTTCGGTGCTGTTTGGTTCGTGTGACATGGTTTCGCCGCTCCGTGCAACGCCGCCGCTGGCTCAGCGGGCGTCGTCGACGCGAGCAGTGTAGCGCGCCGCCCGGCGGATGTCAGGAAAACGCGGTGTTGCCGCCGGAGCTGATTAGCTCTTGATGGCGGACACTGATCAGCGGGTAGTCGCTGCGCAACGACTCTGCTAATTGCTCTGCTACATACACCGAGCGATGCTGACCCCCCGTGCAACCGACCGCGACCGTTAGGTAATTGCGATTGAAGTTCTCGAAGCTCGGTATCCATTGCTGCAGGAAAGCAAGAATGCTGTCGTGCATTTCACGAACCATCGGTTGTTGTTCGAAGAATCTGATAACTGCGGCGTCCAGACCTGTCTGTTCTCTGAGCGCTGGCTCCCAATATGGGTTGGGCAGTCCTCGCAAATCAAACACGTAATCCGCATCGCGCGGAATGCCGTGCTTGAAGCCAAAGGACTCGATCATGATCGATAGCTGATGTGGTTCGCGCGATGCAACACGCTGGCGTATTTCACTGCTCAATTCATACACGCTGGTGCGTGTGGTGTCGATGACCAGATCAGCGAGGTTCAGGACTGGCATCAGGCGCACGCGTTCTTCGGCGATAGCGTCACGCAGTGAGCTATCGTCTCGCGCCAGTGGGTGTTTGCGACGGGTTTCGCTGAAGCGCTTCAACAGTGTGTCGTCTTCCGTCTTCAGAAATAGCACTTCGCACTGCGCGCCGGTTTCACGGACGCTCGCGATCTTTGACTTGAGGTCTTCGAGGTCAGCGGTACGATTTCGGGCATCCAGCCCAATAGCGACGCGATCACCGAGTGGCTCATCGTCCGCATTCAGCTCTTGCATTAGGTGTGGCAGCATCGACAGCGGCAGATTGTCGATACAAAAGTATCCGATATCCTCGAGCACATGCAGCGCCACACTGCGTCCGGATCCGGACAAACCACTGACGATGACGATTCTCATGCGACTCCGTTTGCCGGGGCATCAACCGCGGCACACCGCTTTAGCAGACGGATGATGGCTTGCGAATCAGGCGCCGTCCGCAACTTCTCGCAGACCGATTCATGCATCAGGCGCGAGGCGAGCAATTGCATTGCGGCGTCGTATTGACGGGACGTTTCAGGTGGGAGAATGAAGCAAAACAACAGATCCACATCGGGTACGTCTTTGCCATCGAAATCGATCGCCTTATGGAGGCGCGCGAATACCCCGACAGGTTCGTCAGCCGCCTCGACGCGGGCATGAGGCATAGCGAGGCCATAGTCGGCTGCCGTGCATCCCAGCCGTTCGCGTTCGACAAGTGCATCGAAAACCGCATCGGCGCTCAACGCGACATGCTGGCGTGCCAGATGTTGGCTCAGGGTCTCTAACGCGTGTTTCTTACTGGTCGATTCGAGGTCGATGATGACGTCATCGTCTGTGATCGAATCTGCAACTGTCAGTGGCATAGAGCGCTCTGGTCGACGGCATGTTGCGCCGAACTTGCAAGGCAGGTATCTGTCTGTGGATAGAAGATGCCGGCGGCACTGACGTGCGACCGGCATCGGAATATTGCGGAATTATGCCATTGTTGGCTAGTCAGGCAAGGGGCATACCGTTTTTCTTGACGGATCGAGTGTCAAAGCGACTCTGTTTTTGTTTGAACTTGAGGATTTGTCTATCCAGTTTGTCTGCTAGTCCGTCGATGGCCGCATACATATTTTCCTCTGTGGCCTCAGCATGTACCTGAGCTCCGGGTAGGTTAGCGGTCGCTTCTGCCTTGTGGCGTAGCTTTTCGACGGTTAAGACACAATGTACGGTCGTTACGCTGTCTGCGTGCTTTTCGATGCGATGAAATTTGGTGCCCACGTATTTTCTGAGTGCGGCGGAAACATCAACATGATGACCAGTGACATTTAACTGCATAGTGATCTCCTTAAGTGTTTGATTGATATGGGTATTGGTGTAGGGCCCTCCTTAATGCATGCCCAATCCGTTGAAAAAACAATGGCTTAGATCGTACTTAAGCCTGCCGTAACGATTTCGTAACGTCGTCTTGATAATGCGCCGATCGCAAGGAAGCTGCAAGTGATCATGCCACGACGCAGTGATTGTCAGCCGATCGGCTTTGGGGGAGCTCTTAAGTTGCGCAAATGCGCGTGAAAGGACTGGTTTTGTTGGCAACTATTGCTGCGCCGCAACGTGAGTTGTCCGATTTGTCGGGAGGCTATTTAGGGGGCCGGACTCGACGTTCGCTGGAAGAGGCGATGTTCATGGCTTCCCGGTATTTCGCAACCGTTCGCCGGGCAACCTGAACCCCGTCTTCTTTCAACAGCGCGGCAAGTTTGCTATCGCTTAGCGGCTTTGCGGGGTCTTCTGCAGAGATTAGTTTGCGGATCTTGGCTCGAACGGCTACCGAAGACTGCTCGTCGCCGTCAGTCGTCGATACGTGAGAGGAAAAGAAGTACTTGAATTCAAGGACGCCGCGCGGCGTATGCATGTACTTGTTATTGGTGACACGTGAGACTGTGGACTCGTGCATCTCAATGGCATCAGCGATATCGCGCAGAATCATCGGCTTCATGGCTTCCTCACCATGCTCGAAGAAATCGATCTGGCGTTCGACGATCGTGCGTGCCACCTTAAACAGGGTATCGTTCCGGATCTCCAGACTGCGCACCAGCCAGCGCGCCTCTTGCAGCTGTCCTCGCAGCACCGAGTGCTCACTATTGCCTCGCAGCAGTGCAGCGTACTGCTGGTTGACCTGCAGTCTGGGTATGCCGGACGGGCTGATCTCAACGAGCCATTTGCCATCCACCTTGCGAACAAACACATCGGGAATGACATACTCCGTGCGCGCGCCGTTGACCGCCTGCCCGGGCTTAGGATGGCAGCTCTTGATCAGAGCCAGTGCATGATCCAGTTCGTCATCATTGACGGCGAGGCGGCGTCGGAGTTGGCTGTAGTTCTGGTCTGCGACCAGTGGCAGGAAGTCCTCGGCAATACGTCGCGCAGTTGTCAGGCCTGGTGTGTCCTCCGAATAAGGCGCGAGTTGCAAAGAGATACATTCGGTCAGCGAGCGTGCGCCGATACCGAGTGGATCGAAGCGCTGAATTTTTACCAGCACACGTTCGATCTGACTCAGGCTCAGTGCATCTTCGTCCAATAGCTCGCGAATCTCTTCGAGCGTCTCGAACAGGTAGCCATCGTCATCGATGGCGTCAATGATCGCCTCGCCGATGATGCGTTCCTGGTCGTTGAAGCGTTCTGTTTCCAGCTGGTGCAGCAGATGCTCGCGTAGCGTCTCCTCGCGGTCATCCGCGAAATCCGCCATTGAGCGATCACCACGATTGGAAAAGCTGGAGTCCTGGCCTCTACCGACATCGCGCCATGAGTCCTCGGTGGACAGTGCGCGTACCTCTGCGGTGCTTGCCGCGTCGACCTTGGGCGCGTCCGGCAGGTCCTCCATCTCCAGCATGACATTGGACTCAAGTGCCTCTTGAATTTGCTGGTTCAGATCCATGACGGGAAGCTGCAGCAACTTGATGGCTTGCTGCAGCTGCGGCAAGCCAT
>JBCAZB010000050.1:0-11344 GCA_038533315.1 Pseudomonadota bacterium
CGATGGCCTGTTGAATGTTAGTAGCAGATTCGGACTGCTCATCTGACTGAGTGGTGACGACGTAATTGGCAGCTCCGAAGTAGTCACCCTGCAAATAGTGCGCGCCCGCCAGCAACAGCACCGCGAGAATCGGAAATAGCGATGCCAGAGTGACGATGCCGAAGCCGGAATGACTCCCCGAACCGCTACCACTGCTGACGACACGACACACTCCAATCCCAAGCGCGAGTACCAAAGGCACTGTAACCGGTCCGGTCGTCACGGCGCCGCAGTCCCAAGCCAATCCCAGCACATCGTTCAGTATCGGATTTCGGCTATAGAGGACGGAAAGCACTAGCAAGCCCAGGACACCGGGTACTGCCAAGGCTTTCAGTGGCCAAGCATAAAAGAAGCGTAAGATCCCGAGTAGTACAGCAAGACCGACACCGACACCGACCGCGGCAACCAGTTGTCCTGAGAAATCGTTCAGCAGGCTGTACAGCAATGGCGCATCTACTGCTGAGACATTCCTACCAGCCGCCTTTAGAACGGCGATGGCCGGTTCAGCAAACGTTGCGCCAACACCCAGCAAGAAAGCGAACAACAGAATCCAAACCATACTGGCGCGCGCAGGAAGTACGCTCCCAATAATCTCGCCGAGCGGCATCAGACCGAGTCTGAGGCCCTCCATAAAGAACATCAGTCCCAGCGCCACGACGAAAACACCGAGTGCAATCATGCCCGCAAAGACCAACGGCAGGCGCAGCACGAGGACCTGAAACAACGCCAGATAGACGACGATGAACCAAATGCCGGACAACTGTGCCGTGAAATTGCGCTTCACATACGGCCAAAGCAACCGAAACTTATCCCGCATGCTGAGATATTCGCGCGGGGAGCGTCCCTGTATCAATTTGTCGGAGCTCGTTATGACCTCATTCACCAGCTTCTCCTGTTCTTCTCAGCTATCGGCTCATTCACAAGAAACTTAATGGCTATATTGTAGGTTGTTGATTTTATTGATTTCTCTGCTGTTTCATTGCGTGATCCAACGGTTTCAGAGGCCGGTTCGTCTTTGCGGCGCTGGCGAATTCCCTTTACAGGGATATATCAAAGTGATATCACTTTAATATCAAATGATGAAGAGGAGAACGCGATGGACGCTATTCACGAAAAACAATTCAAGGCGTTATCTGGCTGGATGCCATTACTGCTCATCCTGGGGATGATCGTCGGCGTGGTCCTTTGCTTTGCCGCACGACTACCTATACCAGCCGTGTTGCTGATTGGCGCTGCATTTATTCTCGGTTTCGGTTTTGTTGCTATCGCGCCAAACGATGCACGCGTCTTGCTGCTGTTCGGCGAGTACAAAGGCTCCATCACTGACTCTGGCTTCTTTTGGGTCAACCCCTTTTTCTCGAAAAAGAAGATCTCGCGGCGGGTTCGTAACTTCGAAACCGGTTCGGTCACAATGCCGCAAAAGAAGAACTCCAGTGGTACCGTCGTACAGGAGAAAACCCGTACCTCGGGTCGTCCCTCCAAAGTCAACGACAAGGACGGCAATCCGATCGAGATCTCTGCTGTGGTTGTATGGAAAGTAGTCGACACCGCAGAAGCGCTGTTTGAAGTGGACGACTATGAGGATTACGTCGCGGTTCAAAGCGAGGCGGCACTGCGCAACCTGGCAAGCCGCTACGCCTACGACGGCGAGGATGGTGAAGAATCGCTACGCGGCAACACGACCAAAGTCGGCGAAGAGCTCCGCAAGGACATTCAGGAGCGATTGGGCAAAGCAGGCGTTGAAGCAATCGAGGCGCGCATCAGCCATCTGGCCTACGCGGCCGAAATTGCCGCAGCGATGTTGCAGCGTCAGCAAGCCAGCGCTGTGGTCTCGGCGCGAACCAAAATCGTTGAGGGCGCTGTCGGCATGGTGCAGATGGCACTAGACGAGCTGAAGGAACAAGGCATCGTCGAACTGGACGACGAGCGCCGCGCAGCTATGGTCTCTAATCTGCTGGTTGTCCTTTGCAGTGACAAACACACGCAGCCCGTCGTCAACACAGGTTCACTGTATAGCTAACAGCCAGCGATGAAACCTGTGTTGCACAACCCAAAACGGGCACAAGACCTGCCCCTCGGTGTCGAGGGGTAGGTCGTGGCACGTAGTTCATTTCTATTGCGAACAGACAAGGCAACGTTGGATGCGTTGAAGCGCTGGGCCGCCGACGACCTACGCAGTGTGAATGGTCAGCTCGAATTCATCATTCGCAAAGCGCTGCGTGATGCTGGTCGCGACCCGAAGGCTCAGGAGAGCGACACTCAGCGATAACGTCGGCGCCGCAGCCCAAGCGTTGTAGCAAACAATACGAACAGCATCGGACCAATGGCGCCGCCACCGCCACCACCGTCGGACGAACCGGTGATCGGATTCGAGCCGCCGCCACTGTTACCGCCACCAGAACCACCGCCAGAGCCAGCCGCATTGACGGTTACCGTGCCAGTTGCTGCGTCGTTCGACGCGTCGGTGTCTGCTTCGGCTGCCGCTACCGTGACACGATAGCCCTGGCTGCCCGTCGCAGTGCCGGTAACGGCTACGTCGATCGTGCTGGTTGCATTGGCCGCAAGAGCGCTGGCTTCGCACTGCAGCGTGCCATCTCCGCCAAGCGTGCACGCGCCGATCGACCAGTCCGCGCTATCGATCCGCAGACCGGCATCCGGTTCGATTCGGACCACAATATCGGACGCGTTGATCGACGTGCGATTCTCGACGGCAGGTCGTATCGTGGTTTGCGAATCGACCTCCACGGTTGCGGCACTTGCAGGAACCGCACGCAGGTCGACCGCAGGCAATACCGTTACTGAATCGGTAGCCTCATTATTAAATCGGTTGTCATCAAGATCTGCGCTCACAGTCGCCGAAAACACCTGAGCGCCGACGGCATCGGCTGTGAAATCGAGCGTGACCGTTGCACCGCTGCCTGCTGGCAACGAACCGAACGAACAAGACACACCACTCGCACCGCTGCTGCAGGACCCGGTGGTCGTTGTTGCACCCGAGAATGTCACTCCACCGGGGATTGTGATGTCGACGCTGGCATTGCTCACCGGTTCGGTTCCATTGCTATCAATGTCGAAATCAACCGTGCCAGCGGCGCCCAGCAAAACCTGGGCGCTCGGCGCACCGGCATTCACGGTGACATCCCGACTTTGCAGCGCAGAGATGCATGATGCGTCAGCAATTTCGTTGTTGATTTGTTCAAGACTGCAGTTCGAAAACTGATCACTGCCGTTGATGCTCGGAGACATCAGGAAACCACGCGGCGTCGACTCGCACGCCGAGTCAGCCTCGTCATCATGCGGCGCGCCGAAGTTATGACCAAACTCATGCGCCGCAATCAGCGAATCGGTTGTGGTCGTGCGTGTGGCCTGCGTCAGACCCGCGCTGAAGCGACTACTGCACAGCCCCCCGCGGTAAGCGATACCGGCGGTCGTGCCATCCAGGTCACGTCCAGTGAATAAGTGGCTCAGACCATTTTGGTTCTGCGATGGCGTATTGCGTCGGTAATTGCCGAGCTCGCCGAGCAGATCGCTGGCGTCCGTCGTTTCCGAGAAAGGATCGCCACCGTTTGGGAACTGGTCGAAACGAGCAACCGTCATCTGCACGCCAATTTGCTCGCTAAAGATACCGTCTACGATATTCATGCGAGTGAGTATGGCTGCCTCTGTATTGCTGCCATTGTCGATGCTGAAGATCTCATCCGCCGTCACCGCGATGGTGATTTCGCGTGTCGCGCCAGCCGCACGTTCAGGAACCACATCGTCACCAATAACCGCTGCCAGAGCTTGAGCGTGTGTCGCATGGTTGTGAGTAGGGTCGCCACAACCGATAGCACCTGGCGCAATGTGCAGATCGGATAATTTGAAGATCTTCGCGCCACCCTGCTCAGTTTTCTCCAGAGCATAGAAGTCCGCACCATCAAACAACATGCCTTCCGGTTGACCGTCAGCAACGACAAGCCGCACCCACGAATTCGGCATGCCTTTGATCGTTCCGGTGAACACACCATAATTTTTGGGTGCAGCGGCGTCGCCTAGCATTTGACGAACCAGTGCGCGATTCGGTTGCAGTACGACGTCGAATCGTCTGCCGAGCGCCTCAAACTGAAGCTCACTGAGGCCGCTGGGTTGCAGCTCTCCAATTGGCTTAGCGGCATATGCGGCTGATTCACTGCTAACCCATCGTAGATTATCCAGCGGTTCGCTGTAGCTGATTGTGAAATCGCTGGCACTTGAAACAGTCGCCAGGGCAAACGCGAGACAACCAATGATTGTTTGAATTGGACGACGCATGGGGTGCGCTCCGGCTAGTTTCTGGGATATGTCGAGCTAATCAGGTCTGCCGACCTGCCTCAACCGACAATTCGTCGTATTTTGGCGACTTAGATGCGCTTTAGGCCGGAATTGTGCACCAGTGCACAGTTTCCAATGTGCGATCCGACACAGCGCTGGCCACGGGGGTGATGTCCTCTCCAATGATCGCCGCTTTAAGGTTTAGTCTCAAAATTGTGCAAAGTGTTCCGCTGACAATTGATGGTGTCGCGAATCAACACCGTTTTGCGCTGCTTCCAATGCACACTATCTGACCGCTGGCATCGTGCAAAAAACAGGCAATATAGTCAGCAATTACAACGGGTTGGCATAATCGCAACAGCACGGGCCCGCTGAGGCCGCGCAAATGCGAGTGAAAAGCGTCGTCATCTGTGGTGCGCGCACCGCTTGTAAATCGCAAAAAACACCTTATTTCCCTGTCCAAACAGATGATTCTGGTGGCGTGCGCTGGTATCCTTCGCGCCCAGCAGTGAAATAGCGCAGCGGGCGAGTGCTCGGAGCGGCGCTTTCTGTCGTTCGCGTGAAATCGCGAGCGATACATCGACACTGAACAACGTTTACGCCCACAGTCTCGATCGCAGTGAAAAAGCGATGGGGTTTGTGATACCCCAAAAAGTCAGAGAACAGACCATGACAGACCTTAGCAAGTACAGAAACATTGGTATCTTCGCGCACGTCGACGCCGGTAAAACGACGACGACTGAGCGTATCCTGAAACTCACCGGCAAGATCCACAAAATCGGTGAAGTACATGACGGCGCGGCAACGACCGACTTCATGGATCAGGAGCAAGAGCGCGGTATTACGATTCAGTCTGCGGCGACCACCTGTATGTGGGACGACCACCGTCTGAACATCATCGATACCCCCGGTCACGTTGACTTCACGATCGAAGTGTATCGCTCACTGAAAGTACTCGACGGTGGCGTGGGTGTGTTCTGTGGTTCCGGCGGTGTTGAGCCACAGTCGGAAACGAACTGGCGCTACGCAAACGAATCCAAAGTCGCACGTCTGATCTTCGTCAACAAACTCGACCGTCTGGGCGCTGATTTCTATCGCGTCGTGAAACAGGTCGAAGACGTGTTGGCGGCGACCCCGCTGGTCATGACATTGCCGATCGGTACGGAAGACGACTTCGTCGGTGTTGTGGACCTCATGACCGAGAAAGCCTGGATCTGGGATGACTCCGGTGATCCGACCAAGTACGAGATCACCGACGTGCCGGCTGATATGGTTGACAAAGTCGCTGAGTACCGCGAAAAAATGGTTGAGAACGCCGTGGAGCAGGACGACGACCTGATGGAAGCCTACCTCGAAGGTAACGAGCCATCGATCGAAGACCTGAAGCGTTGCATCCGCAAGGGTACGCGCGATCTGGCGTTCTTCCCGACGTTCTGTGGATCTGCGTTCAAGAACAAAGGCGTACAGAACGTGCTGAACGGTGTCGTCGATTATCTGCCGAGCCCGACGGAAGTGAACCCGCAGCCGGAAGTCGACCTTGAAGGTAACGAAACCGGCGGCTTTGCTGTGGTCGATCCCGACAAGCCGTTGCGCGCGCTGGCGTTCAAAATCATGGACGACCGTTACGGCGCACTGACCTTCACGCGGATCTACTCTGGCAAACTGAACAAAGGCCAGAATGTGCTGAACACGTACACCGGCAAAACCGAACGTATCGGTCGTATCGTTGAGATGCACGCCGACTCACGTGAAGAGCTGGATTCTGCTCAGGCGGGTGACATCGTTGCGTTGCTTGGCATGAAGAACACGCAGACCGGTCATACGCTGTGTGATCCTGACAATCCGGCAACGCTTGAGCCGATGGTATTCCCGGATCCGGTGATCTCGATCGCCATTTCGCCGAAGGACAAGGCGGGCATGGAGAAGATGGGTGTCGCACTGAACAAGATGATCCAGGAGGATCCGTCGTTCAGTGTCGAAACCGATGAGGAATCCGGCGAGACCATCATTAAGGGCATGGGCGAGCTCCACCTCGACATTAAGGTCGATATCCTGAAGCGTACCCACGGCGTTGAAGTGGTCATGGGTAAGCCGCAGGTGGCGTACCGCGAGACGATCACGCAACTGGTCGAAGACACCTATACGCACAAGAAGCAGACAGGTGGTTCCGGTCAGTACGGCAAGATCGACTACATCATCGAGCCGGGCGAGACCAACAGCGGTTATGAGTTCGAGTCGAAGGTCACGGGTGGTAACGTACCGCGCGAATACTGGCCGGCGATCGACAAGGCATTCAAGGCCAGCATGGCTGAAGGCACCCTCGCGGGCTTCCCGCTGCTGGACGTGAAAGTCACGTTGATGGACGGCGCGTACCACGCGGTCGACTCTTCGGCGATGGCGTTTGAGCTGGCCGCCAAGGCCGCTTACCGTCAGACGATCCCGAAAGCGGGACCGCAGCTGCTGGAGCCGATCATGAAGGTTGACGTCTTCACACCAGAAGATCACGTCGGTGATGTGATTGGCGACTTGAACCGTCGTCGCGGCATGATCAACGGTCAGGAGCCGGGCACGACCGGTGTTCGCGTCAAAGCGGATTGCCCGTTGTCCGAGATGTTTGGCTACATCGGTGATCTGCGCACTATGACCTCTGGTCGTGGCCAGTTCTCGATGGAGTTCAGCCACTACGCGCCGTGTCCGGCAAACGTAGCGGAAGTCGTCATCAAGGAAACGCGGGAACGTAAAGCTAGCTAAGGCTTACGTCTTCGACGCAAAAACTGAGGCCGGCGGGTTGGTTCGCCAACTCGGCCTTCTTTTTTTTGCACAGGGACGTGCTTATGCCGTGAAGGCCATGGATGGCCGAGAACGGCGAGCGCCATGGACGTGCTTATGCCGTGAATGCCATGGATGGCCGAGAACGGCGAGCGCCATGGACGGGCTTATGTCGAGGAGGACAGGATCTCCGGGAGCGACGAGCACCATAGACGGGCTTATGTCGCGGAGGACAGGATGGCGGGTTATGGCCTGCTTCTTGAGGTCAGCGAGATGCCGTCGATGGGTTCACAGATCAAGGCCTGTGATACCGCCGATAGCCGAAGCTATCGGCGGCATCGCATAACGCAGAGATGTGGACCGATAGACCGCAAATCGCGTTCCACAAGGAGCAGGCAATAGCCCAGAGCGACGAGCGCCATGGACGGGCTTACGTCGAGGAGGACAGGATGGCGGGTTATTGTCGGCGTGACGAATTCCCGTCACTAATCTTCGATATCCGCAGGTACGCCGATGGTCATCGCGCTGTCGCCTTTTCGAATCGGCGGGCCCATCTGGCCATAAATGCCATAGCCATCAATCGGTGAGCGCAGCACCTCGACCACCTCACCCTGATAATTGCGAATCTCTCCGACGATCTCGCCTTGTTTGACCGGGCCACCGTGTCGCGTCGGATACCAAAAGCCGCTATGTCCTGCCTTTACGGATTTAGAACTCTCGAATGTGCGGGGCTGCGGAAAAGTGACGACTTCGCTCTGCAAAACTCCGAGGGACGCCAACGCGTTTTGAATCCCGCCGACCAACAGCTGGACATGCACTTCGTCGCGACTCCCGTTCTGACCAATCTCGATCAGGATGGTCGGTAGTCCTTGCGCCACAGCTTGGCGGTTCAGTGATCGTCCGGTGTCGATCTGTTCCTGCGTAAACATGGCATAGCGCACCACATTCGGAAAACCTATGGCCTTAGCCGCCGCCAGTGCGGTCGGGTAATCGGTCGATAATGGTCCACCCCACGCCCCAACGAATGGCTCTAACCACTCCGCGCCGTCGCCGCTATGCACATCAAAGACGAAATCGGCAGACGCGATCAGCTCGGTCGACAGGACGTGTGCGATGCGCTCGGTCTGGGTGCCGTCCGCCTTGCCGGGAAACGAACGGTTCAAATTCTTGCGATCGTTCGGATTGACGAACGCCGAACGGTCTTCGAAAGCATGGAACATGCGCGACACGAACGATGATGAAATTGCCGGTCATCGTTTCCGGAGACAAAGACTCGGCCAAGCGCTCCGCGGCGAGCATTGGCGCGAACTCATAACCATGCACGCCCGCAACCATCAATGCCGTTGGACCGTCTGCGGCGCCACGTAAAATAGTCACTGGAATAAACGTCGCCGCATCGGTTTCGCCCGCGGGTACATCGAAGGTCACATCCACACGCTGACCGGGCTCAATACTCACACCGGCGATCGTATCCAAATCTTCATTGGCTACAGCGCAACCGCTTGCCATCATCAGCGTAAGAACCAGCAACCCTGCTCTCAGAACTGTCATCGGTGATTACCTACCTTGGCTCGAATTCCGGTAACTCGCTGAGCGCATCCTGACTAAACGGCATCTGCTTAAAGAGTTTTGGATAATAGTACTGGCGTAGTTCGGCATGGAACTTACGCACATGTTGCTCATAGCGTAGCGTCGCCTGTGTATCGGTGCCCGCGAACCGCTGCAACAACCGCTCCAGTAACGCAGGCGGAGCGAGCAACGCCGCGACACTCGCAGCCTGATCGCGGCGCTCACGACCTGCACGGTAAGCTTGCGATAAGGCTTCAGTTTTCTGGTCGCCAACTTGCTGAAACGCGTAGTACCACTTCCACTCGAATCCGCCTTCGCGGTGCGGCACATAGGCGTCCTCGGCGTACTCCGGGTGGCGCTCAATGAACGGTTCCATCGTGGCGGACTCGGGCAAATCCCACGCATCGTTGACCGCTTCTCGCTGCGTCAACAAAATCTCGGAGCCCGCTGGCAACGTGATGGCGGTATCGATCGCAATACGCGCACCAGTCGGTACAACGATCGCAAGCAACGCCCACATGCCAATCAGTGACGCCAAAATGAAGCCCGATGGTCTCTCCGCGGCGGAGAAACGGTAGGCAACCACGGACCAACACAGAACATACACCAGCACCAGACCGCTGGCAGCAGCCAATGTTGTTAATGCAGTTCCGCTAACCATGCCGCCGACAGCGAGTGGCAAGATCGCCGCGACGAACAACGCCGCACTGCGCACCAGCGCACGCACGCGCCACAAACGCCCCGCGGCGCCTGCTGTGGCCTCCAGCAAGTTGTGACGCCCGGCGCTACGCTCGCTCGAACGCAGGTCATGCAACAACGCGATCAGCACGAGTGGCAGTACGAATGCTGCGAAGAACGAAAAATCGAAACGTCCAATCAGAGCGAACACCGGGTTGCCGGCATCGCGTTCGTAGATTTGGCCCTCGAGCGCCAACATGCGAATACGATGTTTCCAAGGCGCACTGTCTCGCTGCCCAAGCGCGGCGTACGCGAAATCGCTTGGCGGGTCGTAAGCGAGATGAAAACTGTAATAGGCAACACTGCCCCAGTCGTTGTGACTCGCGAGCGCTTCCTCGCGATCCGCCGCATCGGCAACCAATACGCGCTCCAATGTTGCGCGCTGGTAGCGCACCTCGGATAACCCGCCGACGACGGCAACCGATGATAAAACCAGCGTAAACACGAGCGCCACAACCGCCGCACGATCGCGCAGCATGAAGCGCGTCTCGCGGCTAACTGCGTGACCGACACTCATGGCTTGAGCCTCCGACCCGACACCCAAATACCGGCAACCGACAAGAGCAACCACGTCGCCAACATCGCCAGAGTAGGCACCGCTCTATGCCACCTTTCGTTGATCGTTGCAGGAGTGAAGCGATATTCGTCCAGGACGGCCCAAGTATCGCTGCTAATGCGCGCCCGTCGGCCGTCCTCTTCACTATTGTTGCGGTTCATGTCGAGGGTGTAATCGAGAACTTCGGCATGCGCCTTGTTCAAACCCTGAACGAAGTCGAAACGCAGCGCTTCCGTCTCGCGTAAGAAACGGTGGTAGTGACTGATGTCGGTGCCCGCGATCACACGCGAAGAAAACCCGACTGCCAAAGCAGGCGATAACCAACCGATGCGTGAAAGCCGTTGCGACTGATTGGCCTCTACGGTCATCCGTTCCTCAGCATAGCGATTCATCGTCTCGGTGAGCTCTGCTTCCGAATAAGCGGCCACAACCCCACGTAAATTCACTGGCAAGTCCGCTGGGTCGGAGACATCGTACTTCGCAAACAGACTGTCACGCAGTCGAGCGAATGCCGGGTCGTTGGCATTGTGGCCATCGCCCAATTTTCGGAGGTCGGTCAGCAATCTAAGGTCAGACTCGATCTTGCCCACATGCGCGGTCGACCGCGCCTCGGCATCGACCGCGATCGAAGGCACCAATAGACACGTGACGAGCCAGGCGGCCGTCAATGCGACCAGCACTGACGAGCGTTTTCGTAAAACCGCCGAAGCCACAATCGTAAACGCAGCCCACGCACCCAGATAGAGTAGATACGTAGCGGTGATCGTCACACCCGCGGCAGCGGACTCTGAGAGGCTGGCGGTAATGAACAACGGCAACAGCAGCAACACGGTCAGCGTGACCAATGCCGCCAGCTTACCGGCAAGCAACGCTGGGCCACTGACACCTTGCAACATCAGCGTTGCCAACGTCGACGATTCGCGCTCACGGACCACCGCACCGAAGCCGACCAAAATCAGCAACAGCGGCGCGAGGAGCTGGTATACCCGTGCTGGTGAGAGCCATGATAAACCACCGAAATCCGCGCTCGCCGTTGCATCGTCAAACGACGCACTGTTTTGGCGATGACCTTCTAAAAAAATCGACTGGCCAGTGACGGTATCCAAACCTGGGTCGATCACCGCCAACGGTGCAGGCGCGCGGAACGCGTAGTGACCATAGTGCACCATACGATGCGGGTGGCGATCCGGCTGGGAAAGAAACGTCTCTTCCGCCTCAGCCTGGTGGGCATTGCGGTCGTGCTCATCCTCATGCGCCTGCAGGCCAGTCAGCACACCGGCCGTCACCAGCAGGACCGAGAACAATACGATTGCCCAGATGGCGAGACGCGACCGCAATGCCCACCAGGCTGAGGCGGAAGAGACGTTTCTTTCCCAGCCGGAT